>NZ_JBFAMX010000211.1:0-16319 GCF_040659615.1 Nonomuraea sp. NPDC049784 | reverse complement strand
GGGGCGCGGCTGCTCCAGCAGGTGCTGCACGGCGCGCGGCTGGTCGTCGCCGACCCACGTGCCGTCGGCCTCGCCTGCCACGCCGACGTGCACCTACGGCCCCGCCCGGGGACCAACGTCGCCCTGTTCAACGGGCTCGCGCATGTGCTGCTGGCTGACGGCCTCATCGACGAGGAGTTCCTGCGTCACCGGGCCGGCGGGTTGCCAGAACTCGTCGCGGTCCTCGGCGACTACACGCCCGAGCAGGTGGCCTGGATCACCGGCGTGCCCGCAAAGGATCTGGTCGCGGCGGCGCGACTCTACGGGCAGGCCGAACGGCCGGCCATCGTTTACGGGCTCGGCGTGACCGAGCACCTGCACGGTACGGACGGCGTGCGCACGCTGGCGAACCTGGCGATCCTGCGTGGCGCGGTCGGCACCGATCGCGGATTCGGCGTGAACCCGCTCAGGGGCCAGAACAACGTTCAAGGCGCCTCCGACATGGGCGCCCTGCCCGACCTGCTGCCCGGCTACGGCAAGGTCGGCGATCCCGCGGTGCGCGGCCTCGCCGAGCAGGTGTGGGGCACCCCGGTGCCGGATCATGACGGCCTGCGCATCCCGCAGATGTTCGCAGCGGCACGCTCGGGAGACCTGCGGGTCCTGTGGATCGTCGGGGAGGACGTGTGCGCCACCGATCCCGACGCCAACCGCGTGGTCGAGGCGTTGGAGACCTGCCCACTCGTCATCAGCCAGGAACTCTTCCTCTCCGAGACCGCCCGCCACGCCGACGTGGTCCTGCCGGCCGCGTCCTGGCTGGAGAAGGACGGCACCTTCGTCAACTTCGACCGCAGGTTCCAGCGGGTACGCCCCGCTCTCACCCCGCCCGACCAGGCACGGACCGACTTCGCCATCGTCCACGCGATCGCCGCAGCCTACGGCGCCGACCTCGCCTGCCCGACATCGGCCGAGGCGCTCGCCGAATGCGGGCGAGTGGCGCCCGTCTTCGCCGGGATATCCCACCAGCGGCTGGACCGCGAAGGTGCCATCCCGTGGCCCTGCCCTGACCCTGGCCGTCCCGGAGAGGCCAAGCTCTACCTGGACCGATTCGCCACCCCGGACGGCCGGGCCCACCTCGCCGCCCGCCCCTACCTGCCGCCGGGCGAGAGCCCCGACGACGACTATCCGCTGATCCTGATCACGGGCCGGCGGTGGGCGCACTACAACTCCGGCAACATGACCCGGCGATCCGGAAACATCGAGCTCGACGCCTCGGACCGGCTCGACATCCATCCCGCCGACGCCGCCCGCCACACCGTTCGCGACGGCGACGCGGTGCTCGTCGAAAGCCGGCACGGGCAGGCCACGCTGCCGGCGCGCATCACTGAGGAGATCCCGCCCGGCCAGCTCTTCTGCAGCTTCCACTTCCCCGCTAGCCGGGCGAACGCCCTCACCTCCGATCATGCCGACACCGTGACCTCATGCCCGGAGTACAAGGTCACCGCCGTACGCCTGCAGGGGTGCTCATGACTCCTTGCCGCGTGGCCGTACGACCGCGACCGGGCATGTGGCACGGTGCAGCACGCCGTGGCTGACCGAGCCGAGCACTGCGGAGGCGAAACCGCCCAGCCCGCGCGAGCCGGCCACGACCAGGTCCGCCGTGGCGGAGGCTTCGACGAGGGCGGGTACCGGGTGCTTGCTCACTTGCTGGTCAGCGATCTCGACGTCAGGATGATCCTTCCGCCAGCGAGCCACCCGCTCCTGAGCTGTGCGGGACTCCTCTCGGAAGGCATCCTTCAGCAGGAGGCCGTAGTCCGGGGCGTAAGCCGAGACGATCGGCGCCTGCCACGCATAAATCACAAGCAGCCGTGCGTGCCGAGCGCGAGCCTGCTCAATGGCGTACGCCATGGCTTCCGCCGCGCTTTTGGACCCGTCGTCGCCGACCACGATCCGGCCATGCACGGCGACGGCGGGTGCGCGGACGATGACGACCGGCCCGGCGGCGTGCCCTGCGACCGCCAGGCCCACGGAGCCGAGTACCAACCCGGCGAATCCGCCCAATCCCCGGCTACCCAGCACCAGGGAATCAGCCGACGCCGACTGGCCGATCAGCCCTTCGACGACATTCCCCTCGAGCAGCTCGGTGCTCACCTTGACATCCCCGCTCACCGCGCGAGCGCTGTCAGCAGCGGCTTCCAGCGTGCCGAGGCAGTACTTCCTGCCGTCGACTCCGCCCGGCCACTGTTCGCACACATGCACGACCTTGAGGGGCAGCCGTCTGCGCTGGGCATCGGCCGCGGCCCACTCGACTGCCGCGCTCGCCGGCTTGGAGCCGTCCACGCCGACCACGATCGGTCCGGCCATTACCGGCCTCCTTCACAAAGCCTTCCCCTCACCTCCTGCTTCCCGAAACGGACATCAGCGCACATCGACGAGGTTCCACCCTCGCTCGTAGCCGGTCACGGCGCTCGGCGAGGTCGGAAACAGCAGGTCCTCACCGATGCCTCGGTCAGGCCGAACGCGTCCAGCGAAGTGCGGAGATCCTGCTTGACCCTGGCCATGGCGAACACGATGCCCCGACGGGCCAGTCCGGCGCGGAGCGACTCGACGGAGCGCCGCGTCATGGCGCGTGCGCTCGATCCTGTGGATCTTCTCCGTCTGATCAGGAGGGCGTGAAAAGCAAAAATGCTCCGATAAGGGACTAACAGCCCTACCGGCATGCGACGCCACCGCTGGACTATGGCGAGGTGAAGGGGATTCTTCCGCTGGGTACAGTGGCCGGAATCCCGGTGCGCGCGCACTGGTCGGCGCTGGGCCTGGCGGCGCTCATCGTGGCGGTGCTCGGCGGAGTCGTGCTGCCGCGGGCCATGCCCGGACTCGATCACAGGCACTACTGGCCGGTGGCTGTGGTCGCCGGAGGCCTGTTCGTGGCGTCGCTGCTGATCCACGAGCTCGCCCACGCGCTGGTCGCCCGATGGTGTGGCCTCAGGATCGGCTCGATCACTCTGTGGGGCCTCGGCGGCTCCACTGAGCTGGAAGAAGAGGCGAAGAGTCCGCGTATCGAGCTGGTGGTGGCCGCAGCGGGACCGCTGGCCAGCCTGGGCATCGCGGCTCTGGCCTTCCTCACGTCCTTGATCATGCCGAGAGCGACTCTGCCGGCGTCCGCCGTCGTGTGGCTCGCCACCATGAATCTGTTGCTCGGTCTGTTCAACCTGCTGCCTGGCGCTCCTCTGGACGGCGGGCGTGTGCTGCACGCGCTGCAGTGGTGGCGGTTCGGGGACCGTTCCCGAGCGGATCGAGGGGCGGCACGAGCGGGGCACATGCTCGGTGCGACGCTCATCGCGGTCGGCCTCTTCGGCATCCTGCTCTGGGGCTGGCTCGGCGGTCTGTGGTTGCTGCTTCTGGGCTGCTTCATCGTCGCGGGGGCACGGCAGGAACTCACCGCCAAGGTCGCCCGCGTCGGGCTACGTGGCCTGCTGGTGCGCGAGGTCATGACCCCGGAGCCGGACCTGGCACCTGCGTGGATGACAGTGGGGGAGTTCGTCGAGAAGGTCGTGCTGGGCTCGCGTCAGACGGTCTTCCCGGTCGTGACCTTCACCGGCGCCCCGATCGGCTGCGTCTCGCTGTTCAACTTGATGACGGTGCCCCGCGCGCGCCGGAGCGTCACGCGGATCGAGACGCTCACGGTGACGCGGCGTCCGATACGGGTCCTCGCATCGGACGACGAGGCCATCCGGCTGCTCGAGCAGCCCATACGGGGCCTGCTGATCGCCGTCGTCGAGGGCGGACGTCTGGTCGGCATGGTGACCAGCACGGATCTTGATCGAATTCTCGGCCAGGCGTTGTTGCGGGCCGGTACGAACGCGGCCGGCTGACCACGGTGGGCGTCCGGGATTCAGCCTTCGGACACTACCGCGACAGGGCAGGGGGCGTGCTGGGTGAGGAAGTCCGCCGTATCGAACCACGCGGCGCGCTTGCGGCCGACGACCATGAGCGTCGCGTGGTCATGAGCCTCGCCCGACTGGATGCGGACTTCCGGGTGCCGTTCCGCCCACTCGGCCAGGTCGGCCGGGGCGGACACCGGTACCTGACGCAGGGTGGCCTCGCCGAACGCGAATTCCAGGACGGAGGCGTCCGGCTCCTTGTCGGCCACGACGATCGGTCCCGGATGCGTCGCGGCGGGCAGGGGCCCCGGGCCGCGTACGACGATCACGGGGCAGTCGGCGTGGGCGGCGACGTATCCGGCGACCGATCCGACGACGGCTCTGGGCAGCGCGCTCAGCCCGCGGGAGCCGACCACGGCGAGCGTGGCATCCCTGGAGAGCTCGACCAGGCGCTGCGCGGCGGGGCCCTCGTACAGGTCGGTCTCGACGCTTACGTCCGAACTGGTCGAACGGGCGCAGTCCGCGCCGTGCCACAGCACATGGTCGGCCGCCTTGCGCAGGTGGGCCTTGGCCTCCTCGTCGGCTTCGCCATAGGGCCATTGCCACGCGTGGGCGATGGTCAGAGGCAACTTTCGCAGCTCGGCCTCGTCCAGCGCCCAGTCCAGGGCCTGCACCGAGAAGTCCGAGCCGTCATAGCCGAGCACGATGTGGTTCATGTTCGCAGGCCCCTTTCGCGGGCAGAGTCGTCATCTCCAGTGTCGGAGCGAGCCTGGAGAAGGCCCTAGGGTCGGGTGGCCCCGCCCTTTGGGACCTTGGTCCCCGGATCGGCCGCGGAGCCGGCTCCGCCGGAGAGGCGTGAGGTCGCGCATATGGGCCAGGGACTTTCGGCCCTGGCCACAGGGCCGTCCGGCACTGCCGGGCACGCCTGACGAGCGGGAGTGTCAGATCTGGAGGATCGAGCCCATACGCGGCTGCCTCGCGTCTGAACGGAGGTTCAGCATGCCTGACGGATACGACGTACTGCTGCGCGACGGTGGCATCGCCCATGTGCGCCCGCTGCGCCCCGCCGATCGCGAAGCCCTGCACGAGCTGGTGGACCGCTCGTCGGAGCGCTCTGCCTACCTGCGCTTCTTCACCGGCGGCCGCAACACCGCACACGCCTACATCGATCGCATCACCAGTGACAGCTACGTCGGCCGCGCGCGGGTGGCCAGCCTGCACGGGCGGCTGGTCGCGGTAGCCGAGTACATCCCCATCGACGACGACAATGCCGACCTGGGCATCCTTCTGGACGACGCCGTGCACGGGCATGGCCTCGGCACACTGCTGCTGGAGCACGTCGCCGTCGACGCCGCCGAGCACGGCGTGCACGAGCTGGTGGCCGACGTGCTGGCCGAGAACCGGCCGATGATCCGGGTGCTGCACGACCTGGGCCTGAAGGTGGCACAGCGCTTCGAGGACGGCACGCTGCACGTCACCATCGCCGCCGAGCCCACCCCTAGGCTGCTGGCGGCCATCGAGGCTCGCGACCACGAGGCCGAGCGGGCATCCCTGGCGCGGGTCCTGGCGCCGCGCTCGGTCGCGGTGATCGGTGCCGGCCGCAACGAGCGGGCCGTCGGGCACAAGGCGCTGCGCAACCTCATCGACGGCGGCTTCTGCGGCCCGATCCACCCCGTCAACCCCAACGCCACCGAGATCGCCGGCCTGGCCTGCCACGCGACGGTGCCCCACGGCGTGGATCTGGCCGTCGTGGCCGTGCCCGCCCGGAATGTGCTGCAGGTGGCACGCGACTGCGCAGACGCAGGAGTGGCCGGGCTGGTGGTGCTGACATCGGGGTTCGCCGAGGCCGGGCAGCGTGAGGCGGAGTCGGAGCTGCTGGCGCTCTGCCGCACCGCCGGGATGCGGCTCATCGGCCCGAACTGCCTGGGTGTGATCAACACCGGAGCCTGGCTGAACGCCAGCTTCCTGCCGCACCGCCCGACCCGAGGATGCGTGGCGTTGATGTCGCAGTCCGGCGCCGTCGGCGCGGCACTGCTGGACCGGCTGGACGTCTCGTCGTTCGTCTCGGTCGGCAACAAAGCCGACGTCAGCAGCAACGACCTGCTGGAGTACTGGGAGGACGACGACGACACCTGCGTGATCGCGCTGTATCTGGAGTCGTTCGGCAACCCCCGCAAGTTCGCCCGCATCGCCCGGCGGGTCGGCAAACGCAAGCCGATTCTGCTGGTCAAGAGCGGCCGCGGCGAGGCCGGGGGGCGGGCGGTGCGCTCGCACACCGCCGCCGCGGCCACCCCCGACGTTGCGGTGGACGCGCTCACCCGCGCCGCCGGCGTCATCCGGCTCGACAGCGTCCCCGAGCTGATCGACACCGCCAAACTGCTGGCCACCCAGCCCCTCCCTCAGGGCCGCCGGGTGGCCATCGTCGGCAACTCGGGCGGCCCTCAGGCGATGGCCGCAGACGCCTGCGAACGCCACGGCCTCATCGTTCCCGAACTGCCGCCCGGACTGCTGAACGCCCGTGCCGCCGCCGCGCTGGGCAACCCCGTCGACCTGACCGCCGACGCCACCGCCGCCGAGATCGGCGCCACCGTCGAGGCACTCGCCGCCTCGCCCCACATCGATGCGGTCCTCGCCGTCTACACCCCGCCGTTCGGCGACGGCCTCGACGCCACCCGCCAGGCCATCGCCGACGCCACCAAGGCAGCGGCCAAGACCGTACTGGCCTGCGTCGTCGGCCACGACGACCTGATCGACGGCCGCGTACCCAGCTACGCCTTCCCCGAACAGGCTGTCCAGGCCCTGACCCACGTCGTGCGTTACGCCGAATGGCGCAGCCGCCCCGTCGAACCCGTCCCCGTACCTCCGCCTGCCGACGAGAAGGCCGCCCGAGAGATCGTTCACGCGGAGTTGGCGGCGCACCCGGACGGCGGCTGGCTGTCACCCGCCGATGCCGCCCGGCTGCTCGCCTGCTATGGCGTTGCACTGGTGGAGTCCATCGACGTGGACGGCCCAGAGACCGCCGCCGCGGCGGCCGCCCACGTCGGGCCGCCTGTCGTGCTCAAGGCCACGGGTCCTGTGCACAAGAGCGAGGTCGGCGGTGTCCGGCTCAACCTCCAGACCCTCGACGAGGTACGGCAGGCGTACCACGACATGTCGGCGCGTATAGGCCCCGATATGACCGGCGCGATCATCCAGCGCATGCTGCCCGGCGGGGCGGAGATCATCGTGGGCGGCGTCAACTACCCGGCGTTCGGGCCGCTGGTCATGGTCGGCATGGGCGGCGTGATGTCCGATCTCCTGGCCGACCGCGCCTTCCGGGTACCGCCCGTCGTCGATGCCATCGACATGATCAACGAGCTGCGCTGCGCCCCGGTGCTGCACGGCTACCGCGGTTCACCACCCGTCGACGTCCCCGCCCTGGCCGACCAGGTCGTACGGATCAGCAGACTGCTCGAGGATCTGCCGCAGGTGGCCGAACTGGACCTCAACCCGGTCATCGTCACACCAGGAGGCACGGCCACAGTGGACGCCCGAATCCGGTTGGCGCCCTGCGAAAAGCTGCCCTCGCCGCTCCTGCGGCGGCTGCGCTGACCATTGACGGGCTTCGAGGGTGAAGCCGGCGGCCTCGATCCCGAAGACGAGCAGTTCACGGGGAAGCCGGTCGAGCGCGGTTCCGAGGACAATCGCGTCGGCCAGACCGAAGGCGCGGGAACTGCCCCGCCACGAGCACGTCAGCTGAGGGCTGACGTCATGGTGAATCGTGCCCGGCGTGGCACCCGAGGAGACCGCGTCGATCACTATGCTCCCGCTTGTCATCATGAGCCCTATGTGTCGTCGTATTTCCACTGGAGCTTGTCGATCACATCGACCACTCCGTCGACGCGTGCGATCAGCCGTAGGGCGAGCAGCGCCCGGCTGCGGCGGTCCATGTTGCCGCTCAGCGTCACGACCCCCTGATACACCTCGACTTTGACATCCGCGGTCTCCACCAGTAGCGAGCGCTTCAGCACGTCCTCGCGGAGCTCGTGGGCGATGTCGGCGTCGGCGCGCACGAACGCTTTGAGCAGGTCACGCCTAGTGACGACGCCTTGCAGCGTGCTGTCCTCGGCGACGACGATCAGGCGTTTGACGCCGTGCTCATCCATTCGGCGGGCGGCCATCACGGCCGAGGCGATGGCAGGCACGGTCACGGCGGGTGCGGTCATCAGCTGCGCGGCCGTGTCGCCAGTGGCCTGGCGCCGGAGGTCGGGTCCTTCCTCGGACAGGCGGTGGCTCATCCGGGCACGCAGCGGCGGTTTGTAGCCCTCGGCGTAGTACGCTTCGCGGAACTCCTCCTTGCGCAGCAGGTCCGCCTCGGACACCACGCCGAGCACGTGGCTCTCGGCGTCGACCACCGGCACGGCGCTGACGCCGTGAGCGATGAGTACTTCAGCGATGTCCTTGAACGGTGTGCCGCACGGTGGAGCCGTTCGTCAGCCTGCCGTTCCCCAGGCGATCGTGATGGGAACGCCGGGAATCCGCCCGCTGAAAAGGCTGTGTGTTCGCCCCGCCCGTAGCTGCCGTCGAACCCGGGAGACTCACGCAGCGAGCGCAGGCAGGCAGTGACCGCTCCGGGGCATGCGTATTCAGATTACCGATCCGAGGTGGGATTAATGGGCAGTAGTCACCCAGAGCGGCGGGGAGCAGTGGAGTCCATCGGCTTAGCGGGCGGCCTCCGGGCGCTATCCATGGAGATAAGGGATGCGAGTCAAGGTTCGGGATGTGATGACCCATGAGGTGGTGTCGGTGAACGGTGGCGCCTCGTTCAAGGATGTGGCCGAGGTGTTGATAGCCCATGGCGTCAGCGCCGTGCCGGTGGTCGACGGCGAAGGGCATGTCCTCGGCGTCATCTCCGAGGCGGATCTGCTGCGAAAGGAAGAGTTCAAGGAGCAGTACTACGGGGAGGGCTACCAGCCGCCGTTGCGTTCCAGATTGCGCCTTTCCCTGAGCAAGGAGGGCCCGAAGACCAGGAACCGGGCCGGCGCCGATACCGCTGCCGACCTGATGACCACCCCTGCGGTGACGACCGGCTCCCACGCCTCGGTCGTGTCGGCGATGCGGGTCATGGCCGAGCACGGCGTCAAGCGGTTGCCGGTCGTCAGCAAGGAAGGGCGCCTGGAGGGCATCGTCAGCCGATGCGATCTGATCCAGGTGTTCCTGCGCTCCGATGCCGACATCGCCCGTGAGGTCCGCGAGGACGTCCTGGCGCACTCGCTGTGGGCGAAGACCTCCGACGTGCGGGCGTCGGTGGAGCAAGGCGTCGTGACGCTGGTCGGATCCATGCAGCGGCGCAACGACGCCCGGATCGCGGTCTGCATGGTCGAGCGAGTGAACGGGGTGGTCGATGTGATCGACCACATCACCTGGAGGCAGGACGACCGCTGACGAGTCCCAGACCTGTGAGGTGTTGTTCCGCCAATGTCGGGATCACACATCCTTCATCACGTGCTTTCACTCATCGTCACACGTCCAGGGTCACCGTGCAGGTCCACTGACCGGCACGGTGTTCGAAGGTCAGCTGGTGCAGGGCGACAGCCTTGGGTACCGCTCCGGTCTGGGGGACGGTGCTCAGGTCGGTCATGGTCAGGTGGAGGCTCAGACGGTTCTCCTCCTGTTGGGTCGTCACGTTGATCGGGATCTGTCCAGTGGTGTCCATCAGGTAGATGACCTCATCCAAGACGGCCACCAACTGATCTTGAGGTTCGCCGGGCTCGGCGCGAAGGTCGTACTCACTGCTGGCGGCGGCGCCGCGCAGACCGAGGAAGCTGTCCACCATGGCGAGCACTGCCTGGGCGATGCATTCTCCTGTCGTCGGCGCCCAGGCCTGGATTCGGGTGTCGGCGGTGTGGGGGAGGGTGCGGTGGCCGGCTTCGGCGCTCATCGGTGTTTCCTTCTGCTCGTTCAGCCTTTGACGACGCCGAGGGGCACCATGCGGGCGACCTTGCGGCACAGTCCTGCTCCCTCACTGGCTGTGACGACGGCGTCGACGTCCTTGTAGGCGGTGGGCGTCTCCTCAGCCAGCCCGCGCCAGGTCGCACCGCGTACGACGATGCCCTGTGCCTCCAGGCGGTCGCGCAGTTGCTCGCCGGTGATGGAACGCGCGGCCTGGTGGCGGCTTTGAGTACGGCCCGCGCCATGGCAGGTGGAGTGGAATGCCTCACCGCCGGGAACGCCGGTGAGCACGTAGGAGGCGGTGCCCATGGTGCCCGGGATCAGCACGGGCTGGCCCGCCGGGGCCAGATCGGCTGGTAGATCGGGGTGATACGGCGGCAGCGCCCGGGTAGCCCCCTTGCGGTGGACGCACAGTCGCACGCCGTCGTGTGTTTCGATCTTGGCCAGGTTGTGCGAGACGTCGTACACCAGATCCAGACCGCCATCGGCGATGTCCGCGAAGGCCCGCCGCGTGGCCTCGCCGAGCAGTTGCCGGTTGGCACGCCCATAATTGGCCGCGGCGGCCATGGCACCGAGGTACGCGCGGCCTTCGGGGGAATCGACCGGGGCACAGGCGAGTTGCCGGTCGGGCACCGTTATGCCGTAATGCGGCATCGCCTTTTCCATCGCCCGTACGTGGTCGGTGCAGATCTGGTGGCCGAGCCCGCGCGAGCCACAATGGATCATCACGCACACCTGTCCACAGCTCAGGCCGAACGCGGCCGCCACCGCCTCGTCGTACACCTCCTCCACCGCCTGGATCTCCAGGAAGTGGTTGCCGGAGCCGAGGCTGCCCACCTGGTTCAGCCCTCGTTCCATGGCCCGGAAACCGACCTGGGAGATGTCGGCGTCGGCGACCCCGCCGAAGTCCTCGCAGCGTTCCAGATCCCGCGCCACACCGTGGCCCTGCTCGACCGCGTACCGGGCACCGCCGGACAGGACCTCTTCCAGCTGTGGCCGCCCGGCTAGGTGCCAGACGGCGCCACGCGCGGCACCCCGCGGGATGACACGATCGAGGCGATCCAGGAGCCGGTTCATTCGAGGCGCCAGCCGGTTGCGGTCGATGCCGGCCGCGAGTAGCCGTACTCCACAGGAGATGTCGAAGCCGACCCCGCCCGGGGAGACCACACCTCCGGCCGCGATGTCGGTGGCGGCCACGCCGCCGATCGGGAATCCGTACCCCCAGTGCAGGTCAGGCATGGCGTAGGAGGCCCTGACGATGCCCGGCAGGGTGGCCACGTTGACGACCTGCTGCAGCGCCTGGTCCTCCGGAAGCAGCTCTCGGGAGGCCAGTACGACGCCGGGCACCCGCATCGATCCCTGCTGCTCGATGCGGAAGCGATAGGGCGTCTCCTCGACGAGTTGGATTATGTGCCCCATTTTCGCCCTAATAGTGCAGATGTGGTGACGTCAGTCCTTGAGCTGGCATTGCCCAGGCTCCAGTCCGGCGCTGGCGAAGGCGGCGCCGGAAGCTCTCATCCCACGCGCGTCCTGCTGAAATGGTCGGTGAACCAGTCGCGTGCCAGGTCTGCGATGCTTCCCAGCGCTCCGGGCTCTTCGAACAGGTGTGTGGCATCAGGGATGATCTCGAGGCGGTTCTCGCAGCACAATCGCTCTTGCGTCGCCTGGTTGAGTTCGAGCACCAGTTCGTCGCAGCCACCCACGATCAGCAGCGTCGCCGCCCGTACCGCCGACAGCCGCGGTTCGGCCAAGTCCGGTCGTCCACCTCGTGAGACGACGGCGGCCACCCGGCTGCCCGGCTCCGCCGCGGCCCACAGCGCGGCCGCCGCCCCGGTACTGGCACCGAAATAGCCGACCGGCAGTCCTGCGACCCGAGGCTGATCAATCAGCCAGTTCGTCACCTGCGCGAGCCGTCCGGCCAGCAGCTCGATGTCGAACACGTTGCCACGGTCGTACTCCTCCTCGACCGTGAGCAGGTCGAAAAGCAAAGTACCCAGACCCGCGCGATTGAGCACCGAGGCCACGTACCGGTTGCGTGGGCTGTGCCGGCTGCTGCCGCTGCCGTGCACGAAGACCACTATCCCCTCGGCTTCCTCGGGAATGACGAGCTGCCCTGGCAGTCGGACAGGACCGGCATCCACCGTCACCTCGTCGGCAGGTGGTGTGGCCCGCTGCAGCAGTTCGACCACCTGCTCGTCGGTGGTCTGGGTGAAGTCGCCGTACCAGGCGCCAATCGCCAAAAGAGCGGTAGGCGTCTCCAAACAGATCACCTCGTCGGCGTCCTCGCGAAGACTTGCGATCGTGTCCGGCGTTCCGACAGGCACCGCCAAGATCACTCGCGAGGCCCCACGCGCATGAGCCACCTGGCAGGCGGCGCGAGCGGTGCCGCCTGTGGCGATCCCGTCGTCGACCACGATGACCGTACGGCCCGCAAGGTCGATCGTTGCGCGATCACCGCGAAAGCGGCGCGCACGGCGCAGCACCTCCGCTTGCTCGCGCTCCTCTACCGTGGCCATCTCCTCGTGCGTCACATCCGCCATCCGGACGACATCCGAATTGATCACGCGTACGCCGCCTTCTCCGACAGCACCGAATCCCAGCTCGGGCTGGAACGGCACTCCCAGTTTGCGGACCACGATCACGTCCAGCGGCACGCCCAATGCCTGGGCCACCTCGAAGGCCACGGAAACGCCGCCTCTGGGCAGCCCGAGGACGACCACATTCTCATCGGCGATCCGCCCCGCCAGTCGTTCGGCCAGACGCACACCTGCGTCATGACGATCAGTGAACATTGAACCTCTGCACCTCCCCCAAGCCCTCAATAGCGGCGAAGGAATGCATCCCTTTCACCACCATCAGGGGGCAGAACGTCGCGTGGGTAGGGCCGAAGGTCCCTGTTCGTGAACCCTCCCTGAGCCGCGATCTTCGCGGTCTGCCCGGTTGGACAACTGCGGCTCATCGCTCTCAGCCACGCGCGCCGCCTGCGGGTTGGCATTGGCTACCGAGATGTCGGGGTCGAGGCCGGAAAACCGCGGGATGGTGTCCGGGTCACAGTCCTGGACGCCTTCCCGATGGTCCTCGTCTTCCCGGACAGGCAGGCAATGAGTGATCAAGCGGGGGTCACCCGGGCTCAGATTCGAGGCACCGCTGGTGGTGGGGTCGGAGCCGCGGTCAGGCGCATGGGACGAAAGGCCCATCCGTTAGGGAAGGAGGACTCTGCCGTCACGGTGCCGAGTTGGAGAACCTGTGAATGAGGAGACCCGCCGATGCGGGAAGCGGAAGGGCCGTCGATGGCAGACGGCAGTCCCGCTCGAGGGCGGAGAGGGGGAACATTCCGCCTGGAAAGCCCGGATTGTTAGTCCTGATGCTCGCATCGGCGGGTGCTCTCTGCTGGACATCGCATTCCGGATGGAGCGTGCGCTGTACCAGCTGTTCGAACGAACTTTACATCTCTCCGGCGGCACGCTCGCTCATGGTTGGACCCGCAGGGGTACGAGAGGATGAGAGCGGTTCGTCGACGTGTTCGGGGGCGACCGATGAGCATAGAGGAAACCGGGAAGAAAGCCCGGGACGTGATGCATGAGGGAGTTCAATGCATCGGCGAACACGAAAGCCTGCGGGTCGCCTCTCAGATGATGTGCGACCTCGGAGTCGGCGCCCTGCCCATCTGCGGGGATGACGACCGGCTCGAGGGCATGATCACTGACCGGGACATCGTGGTCCTGTGTTGCGCCCACGGCAAGGACATCGACCAGACCACCGCAGGAGAACTGGCTCGTGGACTGGTATGGGTGCACGCCGACGCCAGTCTCGAGGAGGCGCTGTTCAAGATGGAGCAGCACCACATCAAGCGCCTGCCAGTGATGGAGGACCACCACGTGGTCGGCATCATCAGCGAGGCTGATCTCGCCAAAGAATTGCCCGACAACAAGCTTGCCGAGTTCGTTCACCGCGTTTACGCGCTCGACTGACACGCCCGCCGGCCACGGCGCGGCGCCGGAGATCGTCGTGGTGGCATTCATGGCTTGTTCGTGGAGGCGGCGGTGGAGCGCCTCAGTCGTGCCGGGATCGGTTGGGTGCTGGTCACCGACACGCTCGCCCAGCCGGCCGCGCCGGCAATGCCGATCGGTGTGTGCTCGGTCGCTCCGCTGCTGGCCGGTGTCATCGGGCGCTTGCATCGTGATGAGCCACTGGATGACCTGCTGGCCCGGGCTTGATGGTCCTCTGCTGGCCGGTGCGCGCGGCCGAACTCGAAGAGGAGACGACATCGGGAGGGAACAATGCCGCACACACGAGTGCAGAGCATCGATCACACCGTCCAGACCACCAACCGATGGCTGGCGGAACTGGCTGAGGCGATCGGGACCGAGGACCGAGAGTTCGCCCAGCGGGTGCTGAAGGCCTGGCTGCACGCGGTCAGGGACGGTTTGACCGTGGACAGCGCGGCCCACTTCGCCGCGCAACTGCCCGATCTGCTCCGTGGGGTGTACTACAACGGCTGGGATCCCAGCCGCGTACCGATCCGCCGGGGCCGGGAGGAGTTCATCGAGCACTTCGCTCGGTCAGCCCGCATCAGTCTCAGGGATGTGCCCGAGCTCGCCCCTGCGGTCACGGAATTCCTGCGCGGGGAGCTCTCTGAGCCGTCGGTTGCGCATGTGCTCGACCGGCTCCCGCGGGACGTACGTACCGTGTTGCACTCCACAGGGACGGCCAGGAGGGGGTGATCGCATGTCCGAGCCGGTCATCGTAGGTGTGGACGGTTCGCGGGGAGCGCTGGCCGCGGTGCTGTGGGCGGCCGACGACGCGGCCCGGCGCGGCTGCGACTTGCGGATCGTCCATGTCGAGGAGCCGCTCCTCTACGGCGGGCAAGTGTACGAGCGCTCGGCCGACGACCCTGTTCGCAAGGAAGGTGAACGGCTGCTGGCAGAGGCCGCCGCAACGGTGGCCCAGTCCCGCGGCGACGTCCACGTGAGGACGGAACTGCTCTACGGCCACACCGCAGAGATATTGCGCGCGCAGGCCGGCGAGGCTGCGGCCAACGTGGTGGACAGCCGCGGCGTGGGCGGATTCGCGGGGCTCCTGCTGGGCTCGGTGGGGTTGGGCCTTGCCGGGCACGCGGCGGGGCCCGTGGTCGTGGTCCGCGGCACACCCACCGTGGTGCAGGGCGAGATCGTCGCCGGGATCCATCCCGAAGACGCCGTGCACCCGGCCATCGATTACGCCTTCGAGGAGGCACAGGCACGCGGGGCCCGGCTGCGGATCGTACACGCCTGGGATCTGCCATCGACCAGGGTCGCCGCGCGTGTCCCACCGAATCTTGAATTCATCGCCCAAGCGCAGCAAGGACATGTCCATGACGTGCTGTCGCCGTGGTTGAAGCGGTACCCCGGCGTGACAGTGACCGAGTCGGTCTTCCGTGGGAATCCCATCGCGGCGCTGTGCGAGACCTCCGCCCGTGCCGACCTGGTCGTCGTGGGGCCACGGGGCCGGGGAGTGATCCGCTCGGCCGTGCTCGGCTCGGTCAGCCACGGTGTCCTGCACTACGCATCCTGCCCAGTCGCCGTCGTACGGCTTTGAGCCGGGAAACAACCTGATCACCGGCTTTGTCGTGTCTGCTCGGAGCCGTAAGACGTGACAGAGACCTGTGAGGCGCTCTCCCTTCGCCGGTATTGCCCGGATCAGGTGGCTAGGGGTCGCCGGACCGCCCTGCGGCTTTCCGGCCTCTCAGCCCTTCCGTCGCTCCTCCGGAGAGGCTTTCAGGTCAGGCTCCCTCGCTCGTCCCACAGGCCTAAGACCAACTTCCCGCTGGCCGGATCGTATCGCTAGGGAAGAAAGTCCTTCTCTTTCAGGACCAATGGCCCTTGACGGCAACGCCGGCAAGTTCCCTCGGCATCCCCTCAAAAGCGGCGGTAGGCCGCGCGGCGTGGATCCTGGCCAATGCCATGTCAGTGGCCGCCTGTCAGGGCAGGTAGCCCTCCTGTGTGAGGTGATGCACCAGCTCCGTGATATTGCCCCGGATCTCGTCGTGGATCACCGTCAGGCACGGATCGCCACGTGCCTCCCGGCCGAAGCGGGGAAGCCCTCTGCCGACGACCCGAACTTCGCCCGGTTCCTCGTGGACGCGGGGATCGATTCGATCTCGGTGACTCCGGACAGTTTCTTGGGGTGCCGTTAACGGATGCGTCACCAACCGCCAAATGCGGGCGGCCCCTTAACTGACCTGCTGTAATGCCCTGCCGCTTCGGGCTGCTACGGACGGAACCGGGTGGCGTCCGGGTCGAGGAGTACCACCGAGCGTGCCGTACATTCGGTGCGTGAATGTGTCGGAAGCGATCCGGGTGCGGTAGATGTTCGTCTTCGCGCTCCCGCACCGCGGCCGGCTCACGTGGCCGCTCCGCGCGGTCCGGCTCGCCGGGCTGGTGGTCCTCCTGGTCACCATCATGCGGACGGATCCCGGCCTGATCGACCGCCGTCCCGTCGTGATGGCCGGGCTGCTCGCGGCGGCGAGCGCGGGATGGCTGCTCTGGC
>NZ_JBFAMX010000210.1:0-16338 GCF_040659615.1 Nonomuraea sp. NPDC049784 | reverse complement strand
GACGTGCCGCGGCCGAACAGCCCCGAGCGGTCGCCGAGCACGAGGATCGCGAGATCCGACTCCTCTGCCAGGCGCGCTGCCGCGGCGATGCCCGTACGGTCACCGTCGTCCACGCCCGTGCCCCGCGCGACCTGGATCGTCGCGCCGGGCAGCTCCTCGCGCAGCGCGTAGAGGAGCGTGGGCGCGGCGATGCCGGACTCGACCCCGGGGAAGTGCGGCAGGACATGGTTGACGAACGAGTAGCAGCCGAACAGGGCGGTGACGCTGTCGGCGTTCGGGCCGATCACGGCAACGGTCTTGCCCGCGGCGTCGCCGAGCGGGAGCACGCCGTCGTTCGTGAGCAGCACGATCGACTCCTCGGCCAGGCGCCTGGCCAGGTCGCGGGACTCGGGGTCGTCGAGGTCCACCGGCCCGGACGGCTCGGGCTCGTAGCCGTCGTCCAGCAGGCCGAGCCGGGCCTTCTGCAGCAGTACGCGGCGCAGCGCCCGGTCGACGAGGGCCTCGTCGATCCTGCCTTCGGTGACCGCCTGCTTCAGCGGCTCCAGGTACGCGACCCCGGTGGGCAGCTCGACGTCGATGCCCGCCGTGAGCGCCTGCACGGCCGCGTCCTCGGCGCCGGAGGCCACGGCGTGCAGCGTGTGCAGGAAGGCGACCGCGAAGTAGTCGGCGACGACGGTGCCCTCGAAGCCCCATTCGTCCCGGAGGATTCGGGTGAGGTAGTACGGGTCTGCGGCGATCGGGATGCCGTCGATCTCGGCGTAGGAGTTCATGACCGAGCCCGCCCGCGCGTCCTTGACCGCGACCTCGAACGGGAACAGCAGCGTGTCGGCCACCTCGCGGGCACCGGCGTGCACGGGTGCGAGGTTGCGGCCGGCGCGGGAGTTGGAGTAGCCGACGAAGTGCTTCAGCGTGGCGATCACGCCCGTGGACTGCACGCCGCGCACGTAGGCCGCACCGATGGTCGCGACCTCGTACGGGTCCTCGGAGATGCACTCCTCGACCCGTCCCCAGCGCTGGTCGCGGATCACGTCGAGCACCGGGGCCAGGCCCTGGTGCACGCCGAGCGTTCGCATGCTCGCCCCGATCCTGGCGCCCATCAGCTCGACCAGTTCGGGGTCGAACGAAGCGCCCCACGCGGGCGGCACCGGGTACGTCGTGGCCCGCCAGGCCGCCAGCCCGGTCAGGCACTCCTCATGGGCGAGCGCGGGAATGCCGAGCCGGGTGTGGTCGCGGAGCCAGCGCTGCCGCGCGGCCAGCGCCGTGCTCGCCCACTCGGGGTCGACCGGCCTGGTGCCGTAGTGGCGGGTGATCTGACCCAGGCCATGGCGCGCGAACGCCTCGAACTCGACGTCCTCGCCCTGCATCGAGTCCTGCAATGGCGCGACGACGCCTTCCTCGCGGTTGACGTTCAGCCACACGCCCACGAGCTGAGCGAGCTTCTCGTCGAGCGACATGTCCGCAAGCAGTTCCTCGACCCGTTCCATACACCCTCGATCGGCGGTTAGTGGATCGGAAAGTTTCTGGCATACTTTCCGAAAGATTACCGTGACATTGCCGAGGGGTTACGCTAGGCTCGGGCCCGCAGAGATGTCAACAGCACTGATCGGGCAGCAGCATGCTCCCAGGTCAGCAGGAAACCTGCGGTTTCCAGCAGTTTCCGAAAGTTGTCTGGGAGGTCCTGTGGGTCGAGCCACGCTGGCCGACGTCGCGGCCGCCGCCGGGGTGTCCGTGCCGACGGTCTCCAAGGTCCTGAGCGGGAAGAAGCACGTCTCGGCCGCCACCAGGGACAAGGTGCTCGAGGCGGTCAGGGCCTTCGGTTACGAGGCTCCGCGCCCGCCGAGCAATCCCCGGGTCGGCCTCGTTGATCTGCTCATAGACGGGCTCGGCTCGCCGTGGGCCCAGGTGCTGATCAGGGGGGCGGAGCAGGCGGCGTCGCGGTGGGGCTTCTCGCTCGTGGTGACCTCGTCCTTCCGGGCCGACTTCGACCTGCGGCGCTGGATCGGGATCGTGCGCAAGCGCGGCACCGACGGGATCGTGCTGGTGCTGTCGCGGGCCAACCAGGAGGAGATCGCGGCCATCGAGGAGCTGCTGCACGTCCCTCTGGTGCTGCTCGACCCGGTGGGCCAGCGCGATCCGCGCATCTCCACCGTCGGCGCCACGAACTGGTCGGGCGGCGTCATGGCCACCACCCACCTGCTGGAGCTGGGGCACACGAGGATCGGCTTCATCGGCGGGCCGCTCGACACGCAGTGCACGCTCGACCGGTATGAGGGTTATCTGGCGGCCCACCGTACGTTCGGGATCGACCCCGATCCCGGGCTGACCCGTTACGGCGACTTCCTCATCTCGGGCGGCAAGGAGTTCGGGGCCGAGCTGCTCGACCGCCCAGACCGGCCGACCGCCATCTTCGCCGGGTCGGATCTGCAGGCGGCGGGCGTCTACCAGGCCGCGACCGAGCTCGGGATCCGAGTGCCGGACGAGCTGTCGGTGGTGGGGTTCGACGACTCGACGTTGTGCGAGATGATGTCGCCGCCGCTCACCACCGTCCGCCAGCCGCTCGACGACATGGCCAACGAAGCGGTCCGGCTCATCTCGGAGGAGCTGACCCACCCGAGGGGCCCGGCGGGGACGCGCATCGAGCTCGCCACCACCCTCATCGTCCGGGCCAGCAGCACGCGACCCAGATCGTGAACAGCGGGCTTGGTGGATTCCGGCCGCCCTCGCCATAGTCGTCACATGATGATCACCAAAGAGCTGCGCGTGTCCGCGTACGCCATCTGCATCGACGACGGCGAGATCCTCCTCGCGCGATGGGTCAGCCCTACCGGCGAGCGCGTCTGGACCCTCCCGGGCGGCGGCATCGACCACGCCGAGGACCCCGTGGACGCCGCGATCCGCGAGGTGGAGGAGGAGACCGGCTACACGGTGGCGATCGAGACCCTGCTGGGCATGAGCACCCTGCACCGCCGCTACCCCCGCGGCGAGGACCGCGAAGCCGACTTCCACGGCCTGCGCATCGTGTACGAGGGCCGCATCACCGGCGGAGTCCTGCGGCACGAGGTCAACGGCAGCACGGATCGGGCCGCGTGGGTGCCCCTCGACCAGGTGGCCGGCCTCGAACGGTCCGAGGTGGTGGACGCCGGCCTCGAGCTCCACCGCGTACGGCCCCGGAACGGCAGGGTGACCTAGGCGGCGTCATGGTGCCCGGGACAGGATGAAGTCCTCGTATCCGTCGGGCAGCCGCATGCCGCGCGACAACATCCAGTGCACCCGCCCGGCCCCCGTCAGCGCGAGCGTCGCACGGTAGCCGAGCTCGACGTCCGCCCTCGCGAACCGCCCGCCCGCCCCGGCCAGGTAGTCCTCCACCGGATCCACGAACGTGGTCAGCGCCAGCGCCGCCAGGTCCGCCCCGACGGGAGCCGCACCGAGCGTGGCCCAGTCGAGCGCCACAGTCGTTCCGCCCCCGGTGCCCGACTGGGCCACCAGGTTCGCGGCCGAGAAGTCGCCGTGCGTCAGGACGACGGGCAGCCGCGCCAGCTCCGCGAGCAGCTCGTCCTGCCGCTGCCACAGCCGGGCGACGCGCGGGTCGGCGTCCACGGGGGTCCATTCGCCGGCCGCGAGCCGCTGGGCGAGCTGGTGCCCGGCCAGCCAGGGCACGTCCGGCAGCGTCGCGCCCGCCTGCCAGGCCCCGAGCCTGCGGGCCGCCCGCCCCGGCAGCTCGGGCCCGCTGCCCGCGACGTCGGCCAGGTACAGCACGTCGCCCACGACGCCGTGACAGCGCGGCGCGGCCAGCCCGGGTCCGGTGGGGAGCAGGCCGCTCGCGTACGCCAGGGGCTCGCGCCTCCGGTACGCCCAGTGGCGGGGGTCCCCGGCGTACGGGGCGTGCCGTCCGGACCGCAGGGGGCGAACCTCCTTGCGCACCACGGTGAACGGCACCTCCTCACCCCCGCACCGGGCCACGCCGGACAACCTGGTCACGGACCCGGTCACCGCCCCCGAGCTCCCGCCGATCGGCTCGCTCCGGCACGTCACCACCACCCCGTCCGACCGCCCCAGGACAGAGGCCAGGACGGGCTCGGGCAGCCGGTCATCCATGGGCGTCCTCCGCGTACGGGAGCGCGATCCCGATCACCCGCCGGTAGGCCGCGACGTGGCCGGGAGCCCACGTCGCCGCGTCGTGGGTGACGATCCGGTAGATGAGGGCGCGCACCAGCATCTGGCCCCACTCCGGCAGGTACGACCAGCGGGCGGCCAGCTCGGGCGACGCGCCGTACCAGCACAGCGCGTCCGCGACCGCGACCGCCGCCGCCCACAACGGCGGCCGCCAGTAGACGGGCCAGTCGATGACCGCCGGTGGCAGGCCGTCGGCGAACAAGACGTTGCCCAGCAGATCCCCGTGCACGGCCTGCGACGGCGGCTCGACCGGCCGGCGCGCCCGCACCAGCGGCTCCACCAACTCCAGCCCCACGGGGCCGGCCCGGACGGGGAGCTCCTCCCATGCGACGCGATCTCCGTAGGACCACGGGTTGTCACGCAGGTCCAGGTACGCCGGCCGCTCCAGCCCGCTGATGACCTTGTGGAAGGCCGCGCCGGCGCGCAGCACGTCGTCCTGCCGCCGGACGTCCGGCTCGCCGGGGACGAACCGGCACGCCTCCCAGCCCTGTGTCACCCACGCGCCGTCCTGGGCCCGTACGGGACGGGCGATCCGGAAGCGGGACGAGCCGGGCAGCGCGTCGAGCACGTCGGCCCGCCACAACGTCTCGGGCAGGAACTCCACGGGCTTGAAGACCAGCGCGCCGGGCCGCCACGCACCACCGAGGTCGACCGGCTCCCCCGCGACACCGTAGGCCGCGACGACATCGGCCGGGGGCGGGGTGCCGGTCACGGGGAGTCGAGCCAGGCATCCACGTCCGCCCTGAGCCGGGCTTTGAGCCCTTCGGAAGCGAACGACGCGTCGATCGAGGCCCGGGCCAGCTCCGCCAGCTCCTCATCCCCGTACCCGAACACCTCCCGCATCCGGGCGTACTCGCCGGCCAGCTCCGTCTCCCCGTCCGTGTTGATCGTGACCGCCAGCCCCGCCTCGCGCAGCCGGGGCAGCGGGTGCTCGGGCAGCGAGGGGACGAGCCCGAGCAGGACGTTGGAGGTGGGACAGACCTCCAGCGGGATCCCGCGCTCACGCACCTCGGCCACCAGCGCGTCGTCCTCCAGCACCCGGATCCCGTGGCCGAGCCGCTCGGCCTGCCCGAGGTCGAGCGCCTCGCGGATGCTGGCGGCGCCGGCCGCCTCGCCCGCGTGGTGCACCAGGTGCAGCCCGGCGTCCCTGGCCGCCTCGAAGACCTCCGCGAACGGCGCCAGCGGGTACGCCTCGTCACCGGCCAGCCCCATGCCGATCACCCGGTCGTAGCGGCCGGCCAGCTTGAACGTCCGCCACAGCCGCTCCACCGGCCGCCGCCTGGAGTGGTCGAGCAGTACCCGGCACTCGATCCCGTACCGTGCCTCGCCCTCGGCCAGCCCGTCGAGCACGGCCTCCAGCGGCATCTCCGGCTCCCCCACCCGCTCGCCGTGGGCGGCGGCGGTGAAGGTCACCTCCACGTACCGGGTGCCCTGGGCGGCCTCGTCCTCGCAGAACTCCACCGCGATCCGCCGGAAGTGCTCGGCCGTGCGCAGCAACTCCCGCACCCGCGCCCGCTCGTCGCCGAACTCTCTGAAGCTGGCGAACAGCTCGCTGCGCTCGGGCGTGCCGCCCAGGTCGCGCACGGTCTCGGGCCGTACGGTGCTCTCCAGGTGTACGTGCAGGTGGGCCTTGGGCAACGCCCGTACGTCTCTCACTCCCGACACACTAAAGGGAGGCCCCTGTCATATGCATTCGGATATTCGCGGCATACGGTTGGGGAATGACCCTGGTTCTGGTCCACGGCGTTCCCGAGACGGCCGCCGTCTGGGATCCCCTCCGCGCGGCCCTGAGCCGCAGGGACGTGCGCGCCCTCGCGCTGCCCGGCTTCGGCTGCCCCAGGCCCGATAGTTTCACTTCCACGAAGGAGGAGTACGTCGCCTGGCTGGCCGGCGAGCTGGAGTCGATGGCGGGCGACGAGATCGACCTGGTCGGCCACGACTGGGGCGGCGGCCTGGTGGTGCGCCTCGTCAGCATCCGCCCCGAGCTCGTGCGTTCCTGGGCGAGCGACGCCGCCGGCATCGGACACCCCGGCTTCGAGTGGCACGACCTGGCCAAGCTCTGGCAGACGCCGGGGGCCGGGGAGGCGTTCTTCGAGCAGCAGCTGGCCACGCCCGTGGAGGAGCAGGCCAAGGTGTTCGAGGGCTTCGGCATTCCGCACGAGCACGCCCTGCGGATGGCGTCCGCCGCGGACCAGGTGATGGCGGACAGCATCCTGGCCCTCTACCGGTCGGCCCTGCGCGTCGGGGAGGAGTGGTCGCCGGCGTTCGCGGACATCCCCGCGCCCGGCCTGGTCCTGGCCCCCTCGGACGACCCGTTCCTGGTGCGGGACCTGGCACACGAGAGCGCGTCCAGGGCGGGCGCCGCGGTGGCCGCCCTTCCGGGGCTTGGACACTGGTGGATGCTCCAGGACCCGGCGGCGGGCGCGGCGCGGCTGGAAGCCTTCTGGGCCTCCGTCAGCTGATCTTGGTGATGCGGATCTTCGACTGCTTGTGCGGCCCCCGCTCCCAGTCCTCCATGAAGGTCGCCCCCAGCCCGTACCTCCCGGCCAGGGCCACCAGCGTCTCGGTGCGGTAGTAGAAGTCCTCCCGCAGCACGTGGTGCTCGTTCCCCTCGGTCCGGTCGAAGGTGAAGTCGAACCACCCGCCCGGCTTCATGATCCGCCCCACGTGGGCGAAGCACTCCTCGATGACGTGCAGCGGCGAGTGGGAGAAGACGCTGTGCGCGTGCACGACGTCGAAGTGCTCGTCGGGCAGGAACGCGAACCGCAGATCCCGTACGGGCGTGAGATGAGGCAGCTTGTCGCGCAGCCCATGCTGGGCGATCGTGTCCTGAGCGGCCATGAGGATGTCGGGCGAGATGTCGATGCCGTAGTAGTTTCCGCTGTGCAGGTAGTCGATGAACAGCCGCCCGGCCCGCAGGTTGCCGCACCCGATCTCCAGCATCCGGCATTCCGGCTTGAGCCCGTGCCCGACCAGGTAGTCGAACTGCATGCGGCCCAGCGCCAGCCACCGTTTGTGGGTGTGTGAGCCGACCGCGCCCTTGGGATCGCGCGCGGTGTCGGACTTCATGACGGCCCGGTAGTAGGCGATGTGGTCACGCGTACGCAGCCGGAACCACGTGTCGCGCGCCAGCCGCCGCAGATGGGGCGCGATCTTGTCCGGGTTCTTGACCGCGTAACCGACCTGGTGGACGAGGCTCGAACGGGAGCGTTTCACGTCTCGGAATCTAGACGCCGCGCATGGCCCTCCACCTGCCCATGGCAACAGTCTTGAGTTTCCGTTTGCGTAGCCTTTCTGACAGGGGGTTCAGCTCAGGTAGTCGCGCAGCGCCAGGGAGCGAGAGGGGTGGCGGAGCTTGGACATGGTCTTGGCCTCGATCTGCCGGATGCGCTCGCGGGTGACGCCATAGACGCGGCCGATCTCGTCGAGCGTCCTCGGCTTGCCGTCGGCCAGGCCGTACCGCATGCTGATCACGCCTGCCTCGCGCTCGGAGAGCTGGTCGAGCAGGGCGTGCAGCTGCTGCTGGAGCAGGGTGAACGAGACCGCGTCGGCCGGGGAGACGGCCTCGGTGTCCTCGATGAGGTCGCCGAACTCGCTGTCGCCTTCCTCGCCCAGCGGCATGCTCAGGGAGATCGGCTCACGGCCGTAGCCCTGGACCTCGATGACCCGGTCGACCTCGAGCTCGGTCTCCTTGGCGATCTCCTCCGGCGTGGGCTCGCGGCCCAGGTCGCTCTGCAGCCGGCGCTCCACCCGCGCCACCTTGTTGATCAGCTCGACCATGTGCACAGGGATCCGGATCGTGCGGGCCTGGTCGGCCATGGCCCTGGTGATGGCCTGCTTGATCCACCACGTCGCGTACGTCGAGAACTTGTAGCCGAGCCGGTAGTCGAACTTCTCGATCGTCCGGATCAGGCCCAGGTTGCCCTCCTGGATCAGGTCGAGGAAGAGCATGCCGCGGCCGGTGTAACGCTTGGCGATGGAGACGACCAGCCGCAGGTTGGCCTCCAGCATGCGGCGCTTGGCCCGCTCGCCGTCGTCGGCGATCCACTCCAGATCGGCGCGCAGCTCGGCGGGCAGGCCCGGCTCCGTCTCGAGCCGCTCCCTGGCGAACAGCCCGGCCTCGATGCGCTTGGCCAGCTCGATCTCCTGCTCGGCGGTGAGCAGCGGCACGCGCCCGATCTCCTTGAGGTATGCCTTGACCGAGTCGGCGCCGACGGCCGTGCCACCGTCGGCGACGTTGTCGTCGAGTTCGAGAACCTCTGCTGCTTCGGACAAAACACTCTCCTCGCTCGCTTTGGACACACGACGCTTTGAACTTGGGTCGGACCTGAAACTTGGGGCCTTGGCCATCGCCACCTTTGGGTTTGGAGGGACGAGAAAGCGGGAGACCGTGCGAGACCGTCTCTGACCACGCTACCCAACTGTTCATAGAACGTGGCTTCGACCGGGTCGTGATTCCCGCCATCGGCGATTACGCCAACCGCTGACCAGCTGCGCCTCTACGGGCACGTCAGCGGCGTAACGACCCCACGTAGGCGGCGGCCTCCGTCAGCAGGCGGCGCCAGACGTCCTCGTCCGGCACCCGCAGTGCCACCCACTCCCGCATCCGCCGCGCCCCCATCACCATCACCTCGGCGGTCCCCTCCCTCACCAGCTCCCCCGCCCGCGCGGCCGGGAGCTTGAGCACAACCCCGCCCTTGGTTTTGGAGAAGAACGCATAGACCTTGCCGTTGACCTTGAGACCCTCGGCGTGGAACATGCGCCCCAGGCTCACCTCGGGCCGGGCGAGGTGCTCCATGATCAGGTCGTCGTAGAGCTCCTGGGCGGTAGCCATGCGATGCTCCCTTCCTCGACACCCGCGAACGCCATCAGGCGCGCCCCCTCCGCCGCCAGCTCCTCCATCACGCCGTCGGACAGCGGGTGGAAGGGCTCGATGGTCAGCGCGCCGTTCTTAAGGTCCCACATGCCATCGACAGTTCCGTCGACGAGGAAGGTTGGGTAGATGACCGCTCCCACGCAGATCTCCTTGCGCTGTGAGGGGGTCATGAGGCGGCTGCGGTCGTGGAAGGCGACGATGAGGTTGTCGAACCAGGGCAGGAAGCGTACGGGAGCGGGCACGTCCTCAGCGGCGCACGGGGCATCAGGCAGGTCATAAAGGATGCGTCCCTCGATGTCATGAAATTTCCGTAAAAACGGCATCGCTTCCATCGCCGACCGCAGCCGCGTCAACCCCGACCACATCTGCACATCCATGACGCTCGCCGGCCCGAATGCCGCCAGATACCGCACCACCAGCCGCTCCACGGGCGGCGACGCCTCCAGCGACCGCCCGAGCCACTCCTCCGCGAGCGTGAACGGCGTGGCCCCGCCCGTACCCCAGATGCCGTTCGGCGGAGTGTGCACGACCGGCACCAGTGCCTGCGCCGACCACCCCAGCACCGCCGGATCCACCGAGGGCCACCGCTCGTGCAGCAGGTCGCGCAGCTGGGGCCGGGTGAGCGTGCGCCCGGCCAGGTGCTTGCGGGCGAGCCCGACCAGCTCGTCGAGATCAACGTCCCGCATCACCCGCCCGAACGCCGCCTGCCTGCTACGCGAGAGCACCACCTGCACCAGCGGCCGGATCCACAGATAGTCGCCGGCCAGCGCCAGATGCTGGGTCCCGCGCAGCAACGACCCCCGCACCACCTGCTTCCCGTACAGCAGGGCAGCCAGGTCCGGCTGGGTGAAGGAGGCCAGGCGCGACCACAGCCCGATGTACGGCGCGTCGATCTCCTGCCCCTGTAGCGCGACCAGGCGCTCAATGGCCTCCAGCGGGGAAAGGGGCGAGCGGCGGAGCAGAAGCTGGCGGTCGAGCGTGGTGCGGGCGAGGACCCGGCGGTTGAGGATCATGCGAGGAGCGTACGAACTAATGCGGCAAGGATCCTTCCGCGTTGCACAGCTCAGCCGGGATCAGTCCACGACTTCGAGTGACGGGGCCGCGTCGGGCTCGGCGAAGGCCAGCAGCCGCAGCCCCTCCTCCTCGAGCAGGTCCAGCGAGGTCGAGGTGAACGGGCTGATGAGCAGCTTGGCCCGCTTGGCCGTGCGCTTGATCTGCCACGTCCCGGCCGCGAAGCCGTCCACCAGGTAGACCGCCTTGACCCGGAGGTTCTTGGTGGCGACCAGGCCCTTGTACTCCTCGGCGAGCACGCGGGTCCGGTCGGCGTGGCCCAGGATCAGCGTGTCGAAGTCGGGCAGGAACCGCACGGGCGCGGGCACTGCGCCGTCCGGCCTGGGCGCGTCCGGCAGGTCGTACAGCTCCCTCCCCGTGAAGTCCTCAAGCCTTTCCAGGTCCATGCCGGACATGATCCGCTTGAGGCCGCCCAGCCCGGACCAGGTCTGCACGTCGGCGGGCGTGGCCGGGCCGAACGCGGCGAGGTAGCGCTCGATCAGCGTCTCCACGCCGGCGGGTGACGGGGGGATGCCGGGCAGGCCGAAGGCGGACTCGCGCGGGAAGCTCCACCGGTCCTCGGTCGGCACCATGATCAGCGGGGTGAGCATGCGCACGGCGTACCCGAGCGCCCGGTCGTACTCGCCGGGGAACTCCTCCAGCAGCCTGGGCCGCAGCTCGTTGAAGGTCATCGGCCCCGCGGCCAGCAGCCGGTCGGCGGCGGCCACCACCGCGTCGAAGTCGAGCCCGTCGAAGCGGCGCGCGGCGGCGGCCAGCACGGGCTCCAGCACCGGCCGGAACGCGGCGAAATCGGCGGCCGTCACCAGGTGCAGCGTGGCTCGCCACATCGTGGCCCGCACCAGCGTGCGCGCGTGCAGCGCCCCGTGCAGGTCGTCACGCGCGAAACCCTCCAGCCTGGACCACACGCCGAGGTACGGGGGCCGCGGCTCCTGCGCCTGCAGTCCGACCAGGCGATGCACGATGTCCGCCACGCCACCCTTGTGCCGGTCGAGAAGGTACTGGCGAGCCAAAGTGGCCCGGTTGAGGTCCCTGAGGGTGAGCATCTACCTATCATGCCCTTCCCTATCGAATCGGTACGTTCCCTCTATCCGGCCCTGGCCGACGGCTTCGCCTACCTCGACGGCGCGGCCGGCACGCAAACCCCTCAGCCGGTGATCGACGCCATCTCCGCCGCCTACCGGACCGGCATCGGCAACGTGGGCGGCGCCTTCCCCGCCAGCCACCGCTCCGACGCCATCGTGGCGGGCTGCCGCGCCGCCGTGGCCGACCTGGTCGGCGGCCACCCGGACGGCGTGATACTCGGCCCGAACATGACCACCCTGACCTACCGCCTGGCCAGGGCCATCGCGGGCCCGGGCGACGAGGTGGTCGTCTCCAGGCTCGACCACGACGCGAACGTCCGCCCGTGGACCCAGACCGGCGCCACCGTCCGCTGGGCGGAGGTGGACCCGGTCACCGGGGAGCTGCCGGTCGAGCAGTACGCGGAGCTGATCGGCGAGCGCACGAGGCTGGTGGCGGTGACGGCGGCCAGCAACATCCTCGGCACCCGCCCTGACGTGCCCGCCATCGCCGAGCTGGCGCACCGGGCGGGCGCGCTGATGTACGTGGACGGCGTGCACGCCACCCCGCACGGCCCGATGGACATGCGCGCGCTCGGCGCCGACTTCTACGCCACGAGCGCGTACAAGTGGTCGGGGCCGCACATCGGCGCTGTCGTGGCCGAGCCGGCCCTGCTGGAGACGGTCAGGCCGGACAAGCTGGCGTCCTCGTCTGACACGGTGCCGAACAGGTTCGAGACGGGGACGGCGGCCTTCGCCGACCTGGCCGGGGTGGCGGCGGCCGTGGACCACCTGGCCGCCATGGTGCCCGGCGCGGGAACCCGCCGCGAACGCCTGCTGGCCTCGATGACCGCGGCGGAGGAGCACGAGCTGGGCCTGTTCGCGGTGCTGCTCGAAGGGCTGGAGACGATGCCGCACGTCACGGTGTACGGCAAGCCGGCCAGGCGGACCGCCACGGCCTACTTCAACGTGGCCGGGCACCCCCCGCGCCAGGTGGCCGAGCACCTGGCCGGGCTCGGCGTGAACGTCTGGAACGGCCACAGCTACGCCTGGGAGCTGACCGCCGCGCTCGGCATCCGCGACTCGGGCGGGGCGGTGCGCGCGGGCCTGGTCCACTACAACGACCGCTCCGACGTGGACCGGCTGCTCGACGGGGTGGCCCGCCTGGGATGAGAAAAGGGGGGGACCCCACCCGGCGGCGGCGGGGTGGGGTCCCGTCTAGGACCGGAGGTTACCGGGTCGGGGTGCAGTGCTTCCACCCCGAGTTGTAACCCTCCGAGAAACCGTGCTGGTAGACGCCGGTGCCCATGTTCTTGGACCGGAGGTCGTACGGCATCTTGCCCCTGCAGTCAGCTCGCCCCTCGGTGAAGCCGGCAGTCCGGCCGCGCTTGTACTGCTGCCTCTCCCTCTGCCTCTCCTTGGGCGGCTGGACGTGCGTGCTCGTCTGAGAGATCGTCGCGGTCGTGTCCGCGAGGGCCTGGGTGGCCGAGGCCGTCGAGGCCGCGACCGGTCCGAGCGTGACAGCGGCGAGAAGTGCTGGAACAGCCAGGATCAGGCTCTTCTTGATGGGCATCCTGGTCTCCCTTCCTGTCACCACACAGCGTGGCCGGGGCGGTGTCACCACGCCGTGACGGCGGCGTGACGGGCGCGTCACCGGCCCGGCTCAGCGGTCGCGCGCCGAGCGCAGACCCGCGACCAGGTCGCACAATCGGGGAGTCGGCTGTAGCTCGAGCTCGCTGTGGAGGTTTCGCTCGTACAGCTGGAAGTGGCGCAGAGCCTCCGCCTGGTTACCCTCCGCGAGATGGGCCTCGATAAGCGCGGCGCAGGCGCTTTCCCGCAAAGGGTCGGCGTGCGCGGCCACGCTCGCGGCCGTCACCGCCTCGGCGAACCGCTCCTGCCGGACGAAGATCGCCGACAGCGCCTCCAGCGCGTGCAGCCGCAACTGATGCCACTCGTCCGCGGCGCCGAGGACCCATTCCTCGTACCAGCCGGGCAGCAGGCCGTCGGACAGCACCTCGACGGACTGCACGCTGACCTCGGCCTCCTCGAGCTCGGCGGCCGGGTCGAGCAGGCGCCGCGCCAGCGACCGGGCCTCGTCGAAGTCCACGCCGGCCTCCGGGCACAGCCCTATCTCGGTCGCTCCGACCTCCAGCATCCGCCGCCCGACGCCGTCGAGGCGGGCCAGCGCGGAACGCAGGTTGGCCTGCGCGCGCTTCTCCGGCGTGTCGGGCCAGAGGGTGGTCGCCATCATGCTCCGGGGAACCGTCCTGCGGCTGATGGCGAGGAACGCGAGCAGGCGTTCGGACCCGCTGGAGACGGTGAGCTGCTCGCCTCCGGCCAGCAGCCGGAAGCCCCCCAGAAGCGCGAGGCGGAACGGTCGCGGGCTGCTCTCCACCATCTTCCGGTCCCCTCGTGGTACGGGCTCAGACTCGTACGGTTGGGGCGCCAGTGCTCACGATACCTGCCGGGCCCGGCAGGAGCCGGTAATGGCCGCCGCCGGAATGAACGGCGGTCGTCCGGTGCTTCCAGGGACGAAGTCGTACATGAAAGAAGGCGTGTCCCATGTCCCCGCAGGCCGACGCGGCCCGGCTCATCGTGCAGGCACTGGAGGCGGAAGGCGTCAAGTACGTCTTCGGCATCCCCGGTGAGGAGAACATCCACTTCGTCGACGCGCTCCAGGACTCCTCCATCCGCTACGTGCTCGTACGCCACGAGCAGGCCGCGGCGTTCATGGCCGAGATCTACGGCAGGCTGACCGGCAAGGCGGGGGTGGCCTCGGCCACGCTCGGCCCGGGCGCGATCAACCTCCAGCTGGGCGTGGCCGACGCCACCACCAACAGCACCCCGGTGGTGGCGATCACCGCGCAGGTCGGGCTCGACCGCATCTACAAGGAGTCGCACCAGGTGGTGGACCTGGTGTCGTTGTTCCGGCCGATCACCAAGTGGGCGGAGCTCGTGCCGTCGCCGCAGGCGCTGCCCGAGATGATCCGCAAGGCGTTCAAGACCGCCCAGACCGAACGCCCAGGCGCCGTCTACCTCGCCATCCCCGAGGACGTCGAGTCGGCGCCGGTGCCCGCCGGCCTGCGCCCGCTCCCCCTGAACGTGGTACGTCCCCAGGACCCCTCGCCCGCCCAGATCGCCCGCGCGGCCGACGTGCTGGCCGCCGCGCGCCGCCCGATCGTGCTGGCCGGGCACGGCGCCACGCGCGCCGGGGCCGCGCAGGCGCTGGTGCGCTTCTCGGAGCGGCTCGGGCTGCCGGTGGCGACCACGTTCAACGGCAAGGGCGTCTTCCCCGACGACCACCGGCACGCGCTGGGCGCGGTGGGGTTCATGCGGCACGACTACGTGAACTTCGGGTTCGACGAGGCGGACGTGCTGATCAGCGTGGGGTACGAGCTGCAGGAGTTCGACCCGGCCAAGATCAACCCGCTGCGGGACAAGAAGATCATCCACATTCACCAGTTCCCGGCCGAGGTGGACGACCACTATCCGGTGGCGGTCGGCGTCCAGGGGGACATCTCGCGGTCGCTGCACGCGCTCGGCGACGCCGTGCACCGGCGCTTCGAGATCAACGGCACCGGGGAGAAGATCCGCCGCATGGTGCGGGAGGAGTTGGAGCAGGGGCGCTCGGAGAGCGGGTTCCCGATGTCGCCGCGCCGGGTGGTGGCCGACATCCGCGAGGCGATGGGGCGCGAGGACATCGTGCTGGCGGACACGGGGGCGGTGAAGATGTGGATGGCCCGCATGTACCCGACGTACGAGCCGAACACGATGCTGGTCTCCAACGGTCTGTCGTCGATGGGCTTCTCGGTGCCGGGCGCGCTGGCGGCCAAGCTGGCCTTCCCGCACCGCAAGGTGCTGGCGGCGACGGGTGACGGGGCCTTCCTGATGAACTCGCAGGAGCTTGAAACCGCCGTGCGGGAGCGGATCCCGTTCGTGGTGCTGGTGTGGGTGGACGACGCGTACGGGTTGATCGAGTGGAAGATGGACCTGGAGCTGGGGCGTGCCTCCAACGTCGCGTTCGGCAACCCGGACTTCGTGAAGTACGCGGAGAGCTTCGGGGCACGGGGCTACCGGGTCACCAGCGCGGACGAGCTGCTGCCGACGCTGCGGAAGGCACTGGCGGACGACGCGGTGTCGGTGATCGCGGTACCGGTCGACTACTCGGCGAACCTGGAGCTGACCGACAAGCTGGGCGAGCTCACCGGCCCCTTCTGAGCTCGCAGGCCGAGGACCTCCACAGGCCGCCCCGACTCACGAGCCGCCCGCGCCGCCTCGGCCTCGGTCACTTGGGGCAGCGGGTCGGCCGTCCGTGCGGGCCTGCGCTCCCCGCCCTGGGACCGCGCCCGAGGACGGGACGGCGAGGCACGACAAGGCCATGGCCGCCATCGCTGACACCGACGTCAGGGTCCAACGAGTTCTCACACCGCGCTCCCACCGGCTCCGCGTCAACGTGGGCCGGCAGACCCTTCTGGCGGCCTGGATCAACAGTGACGACGGCCGGTAGACGGCGCGTTCAGATCTTGTAGATCACGTGTTGACCCGGCGTCCCGGCCGCGCGTCCGGACGGCGTCGTCCCAGGTCCGGCGTGCGGGCGCGGCGGTTGCCGGTGCGGCGGCTCCTCGAGTCCCGGAGCGCGAGCCGTAAGATCGGCAAGGTGAGCCTGCCCGCCGTCCCCGAGGTGATGGCGCCGCCGGTCGAGCCGGCGCGCGACCCGTACCACGTCTATCTCGACTCGCTCACCAGCCCCGAGTCGCGCCGCACGATGCGCGGCTGCCTCGACCGGCTGGCCAAGTTGCTCACCGGCGACGAGAGCGCCACGGGCGCGGGCCAGCCGTGGCATTTGCTGAGGTACGAGCACACGGTCCGCATCCGTACGATGCTCACGGACCAGGGCTGGTCGGCGGCCTACGTGAACAAGCACCTGGTCGCGCTGCGGCGGGTGCTGAAGGAGGCGTGGCGGCTGGGCCAGACCAGCGCCGAGGACTTCGCCCGCGCCTCCGACCTGGCCCCGGTACGCCAGAGCCGCCTGCCCACCGGGCACCACGTGCCGCCCGAGGTGGTCGGAGCGGCCCTGTCGGCCTGCGACGACTCGCCGGCCGGGGTCCGGGACGCGGCCGTGATCGCCGTCCTGTACTCCACCGGCTGCCGCCGCGCCTC
>NZ_JBFAMX010000209.1:0-16359 GCF_040659615.1 Nonomuraea sp. NPDC049784 | reverse complement strand
GTCGGGCATCAGCCGTGTCAGCAGGCGCGCGAGACGGATGGCCTCGGCGCACAGATCCCACCGCACCAGGTCAGTGCCCGCGCTGGCGGAATAGCCCTCGTTGAACAGCAGATACAGGACGGCGAGCACCGAACCGGTCCGTTCCGGCAACAGATGAGCCGGCGGCACCCGGTACGGAATGCCGGCATTGCTGATCTTGCTCTTGGCCCGGACGAGACGCTTGGCCATCGTCGCCTCGGTGACCAGGAAGGCCCGAGCGATCTCGGCGGTGGTCATGCCGGTCAGGGTGCGCAGCGTCAGCGCCACCCGCGCCTCCAGTGGCAGCGCCGGGTGACAGCAAGTGAAGATCAACCGTAGCCGGTCGTCGGAAACACCGCTGTCGCCACCCTCGCCGGAGCCGAAGGCGTCATCACCGGACGCCTCGACGGACGCCATCGTGGCCACCTCCCGTAGCTTGGCCGCCTCGGTCGACCTGCGGCGCAAGCGGTCCACCGCCCGGTTGCGCGCCGCCGTGGTGAGCCAGGCGCCGGGACGGCGCGGAAGGCCGTCGCGCGGCCAGCGCTCCAGCGCCAGCGCGAAGGACTCCTGCGCGCACTCCTCGGCCAGATCCCAGTCGCCGGTCACCCGGATCAGGGTCGCGACGATGCGGCCCCATTCCTGGCGGAAGGACTCGGCGACCGCCGCCTCGACCTCGGCGGTCACTCCTCCCAAAGCGGTCTCACCTCGACCCAGCCGAACCTGGCGGAGGGATGCTGGGAGGCGACCTCGATCGCCTCGTCGAGGTCCTCGCACTCGATCAGGTCGAAGCCGCCGATCTGCTCCTTCGTCTCGGCGAACGGCCCGTCGGACAGCAGTACCTCACCGCCACGCACCCGAACGGTCGTGGCGTCACTGCCCGGCCGCAGGCGCGCACCCTGCAGGCGTACCCCACGGCCGTCCATCTCGCGCACCCATGACGCCGGGTCGGCGTCATCCATAGGCACTCCGACAGCTTCGTTGTCGCAGACGAACATCACGTACCGCACGGTTCCTCCTAGCTGGCGGGCTTGACTGTACGCCGGACGAGTACGCCGGCGAAAGGAAGCCGGAACGTGCTGGTCTTCCGCTGCATGGCAGCCCTGACAGGGGCGTCGGGCAACGCGGACCGGGCAAAGTCATTGCGCGGCCGCAGAGAGTAGGTGGCGGCGAGGAAATCAGGCATGACGGGCCCTCCCATCCAGCGCCCGCTGCGGGCGCGTCGCGTTTTCGTGTGACACCCTCACGACGAACGGGCGGACCCCGCGATGGACAGCAGGCGTGGTCGAGGTCCGCAGAAGACGAATCTTCGAGCTACGGTGTCGCTGCCACAACGAAATCCGCATCTTCAGCTAGTCCAGGGCGCGGTATCCGAGCCGGAGGCGCTTCCCGGCTTCGACCTCAGGCGCTGAGGACTGACGCCGGAGTCGCTCATGCCCTGGCGGCGAGCCTATGGGCCGAATTTAGGTAGATCTTTCTATATATCGCCCATCAGGGGTTATGTCGGGACAGCGCCTCTGACCTGGTACTTTACTCTCGACGTGGCCGTTGAACCTCCCTTGAAGCGCACTTGACCTGCGGAAACGGCAAGGTACCCTCGCCCTATCACAGGCTTCCGTTTTATTCACTTCCGTCCTGCATTACACCTTTTGTCAGGATCTGTGGGTAAAAGTCGATCTCGTCCGGGGAGGTTCTCCACACTTCCATGACGCCAGAAATGCGGAAGTTCATCGAACCCGTGGCCATCGGCACAAGCTCGGCGCGGCCCGGCCCTCAGGCGCCTCCGCTGCGGCCCCATAGCCGGCGCAGCGAGGCGCGGTCCGGCACGCACACCCCCCAAGATCAACCCGCTAACCAGACCACTGAGGCACGGTGGACACGCGCATGACCCAACAACTCGGCCAGAGCATCACCGAGACACGGCCCAACCCGGATGCGCCTCCCGGGCAATCCGGCCACGGCACACCCCGCCAGCCGACCGGCACCCACGTGGGCCAAGAGCGGCCGTCCAGTGACAAGACAGCCCAGAAACCCCACGACCAGGCCCCTCGGGCAACCGATGACCACGCGACTCAAGCGGCCGACCGGCCCGCCGCTGACCGGCCGGGCATGGACGCCGGAGGCCGCCCGCACTCGCAGGGGAAGTCGGCCAGTCCCCTGAACCCCGGCACCAAGCGGGACGACTCCCACTCGTCTCCCGCCGAGGACCGCCCCACACATGCTCCGACTCGGGCTTCCGATACGCCGCCAACCGCGACAGCCCCAGCCCCGAGCTCCTCCGACGCTCCGACCGCTACCCCCACCCGGACATCTGACATGCCGCCCGCCACACCCACTCCAACCTCGACCTCTGACATGCCGCCCGCCACACCCACTCCAACCTCGACCTCTGACATGCCGCCCACCGCGCCTACCCCAACCTCGACCTCTGACATGCCGTCGGCCACACCCACTCCAACCCCGACCTCTGACATGCCGTCGGCCACGGCCACCCCAACGCCAACCCTCTCCGACAAGCCCTCCACAGCCACCGCGGCCCCAGCCCCGACCGATGACACGCCGTCAGCCACGGCCACCGCATCGGTGCCGCAGACGGCTCCGGAGACCACCGCCCCTTCGTCGACCGCCGCCCCGGCCGAGGCGACCTCCTCCCAAGCCGAGTCAGCGGCCTCTTCCGAACCCGAGGCGACTTCCTCCCCAACCGAGTCGGCGGCCACGCCCGGAGCGGAGCCGACGGTCACCTCAGCAGACGCGCCGACCACCACCCCCTCCTCGGCCGAGCCGACCGCGACCTCCGCAGCCGAGCCCGTCCCCGAGCAGGCCACGAGTGCCATGCCGGCGTCGTCCAGCACCACGACCGGGACCGTCTTGCCCGCGCACCTCCACACCTCGATTACCGGCCCATCGTCGAGCTTGTTCACTCCGATGATGATCACCTCGGCCGTGGTGGCAGTGGTGGCCTTGCTCGTGATGCTCGCCGTGGTCAAGGCCCGCCGCCGGGCCCGCCCAGCCGCGGCCGCGATGGCACCGAGCCCGTCCACGCACGTCCCCCGCCACAGCATTGCAGAGCCCGACGAGGGCATCCTGTGGAGGCGGGAACTCCTGGAAGCCATCGAGACCGCCGCCGCCCTGCCACTCGAGACCGTCGCACCCGGCGAACAGGACAGCGACCCACCGGGCACCCCTGCACCCACCGAGCAGGCGAACCGGCGACCCGAGACCAGCCCGTCCAGCCCCGACTCCGGCCCGGACCCTCAGGAGGAGGCCGCCGCCTTGACCGAGCCGTTGGAGGTCGTCATCCCCACCGGACCGCTGGAGTCGATCGTCGACACCGGACCGTTCGAGCGCATCGTCATCCCCGCGGCGACCACCCCGTTCGACGCGTTCGCCCCGGACGGCTCCGCGGACGAGAACATCTCCGACCCGACGTACCACGGGCGCAGGCGACGCAACGAGCACCCCGCCGACGATGAGGATGTCGCCGCCGAGAGGACGCCGTCATCGGCCCCCGGCGCCGCCGCTGATAGTGATGTCGGGTAGCCGGTGCCCTTCACCTGGGCGGCGATCCTGAAGTACGTGCCGGAGGCGCCGCGGTAGACCTCGCAGAAGAGCATGGTGGCCGGGCGAGGTGGGCCTGGGGTGCCGATCGTGGCGGCCGCCCGCGACGCCCGTCCCCTGCACGAGGGGGCTGGACGTGACCGCGCGGTTCCAGCCGGCGTACCCGGTCCTCTGCGCGCCAGCTCACCTGCTTCCACGCCTTCGCGGTGGCGACCACGGTGTTCACCGTCCCGTCGCAAGGTCCACCACCTGTACGCGCGCGTGACGGTGATCTGGACGGCGGCCGGAGGAAAGTCATGGACGGAACTCCACCCGAGAGGCGGTTGCCGGGCGGGAACGGCAGCTGTCACCCCGCGCCGTGCGCCGATCGGGAAGAGCGTCACGGGAATGCACCACATCGGCAATGCGGCAAGCTTTGAATTTGGATTCAACATAGCGGATTCATTGCCATTGGTGGCAGGCTGGACATCCGTACGATCGCAATATGGGAAGCAAAGACCTGGAGGGTCGGCGGGGAGGGGCGGGTGGACTGGGACGTCGCTCCCACTGGTGCGCACCATGGGCTGGAGGTCGGATGACATCCCGCGGCTGGGCGCATGAGTCTGCCTACGGCGATGTCGCTGTCCGCGGCGCATGCGCGAAAGGCGTCGTAGTCCAGGGCCGGCTCGCGAAGTTCCTTGCCGGAGGAGCAGTATCCCCGGAGATGCGTGATCTGCTGAAGCGAGCTACAGTACCTGCAACCGTAACGTAATTGGAGCACCTTATGGCGAAGCGTATTGTTGAATCTTTTGTCGACGACATCGACGGCAGTGACGCTGAGAGGACCACAAGGTTCGCTCTCGACGGGGTGAGCTACGAGATCGACCTGTCGGGCGCGAACAGAGAGAGGCTGGAGAAGGCTCTCGCTCCCTTCATCACCAAGGCTCGTGCGGTCCGTGCCGAAAGGGGCGGTCGCGGCCGACGCGGAGGCGCCGGCACGGCTCGGGGCGTCAGTCGTGACAAGGCCACGGAGGTCAGGCGGTGGGCCAAGGCACAGGGCCTGCCGGTAAGTGAGCGTGGCCGCATCGCCGCCACCGTCGTGGAACAGTACGAGGCAGCCCACTGAGAGAGAGCCCCAAATGCCGGTATCAGCCGCTCCGGCACCTTTGATGGGCTTAACTTGGTGTCTGACCTGGTGTCCTTAGGCTTGTTGCGATTTCGTTATTGACGCCCCGTACAACTAGATGGTCCGCTCTCCCTGAAACGTCGAGCGATTTACGGGGAGAACCACATGCAACGCGCCACCAGGCGCGCGTTATCGCGCGCCTTCATCGTCATGTCTGCCTTATCCTGCGTGATCGCGCTGGGGTCGGCCCCCGCGAGCGCCGACCCTGCGCCCCTCCCGCTTTCCACTGAGGGGCCCATCGTCGCCACCGGCGCCGCTGTCGCCGCGAAGCCGGTCATCGAGCAGGTGCCCAAGATAGAGGTCCCGCCCAACGGCACGGTGAACGTGCCGCGAGGTCCATCGCTGGCCGCGCGCCCGGTGGAGGCGCGCCCGGTGGGCCCGGAGCCGCCGCAGGTGACGATCCCCGCGGGCCCCACCCTGTTCAACCAGCTCGACGCCGCCGCCAAAGCCCGGCTGGCCAGCCATGGCCTGGTCACCGACGGCAAGGTCGACCCCGACGTCCGCAAGTACATGCCCGCCACCGACCAGGCCGGCATCCTCGACCTGCCCGGCCCGGTGGCCGGTCTGGTGGACCAGGCGGCGGCCAAGGTCAAGGAGCTGAGCGGCTTCGACCTGATGGCGCTGTACCACGCGCTGCCCGAGGGCATTCCGCTGATCACGTACCGGTTGTGCGCAGAGACCGCCACCAGGTCCGTCTCGTGCTCGGTCCCGCGGCCGATCGTGGTGCCCGTCGTCGCCGACGTCACCGGCGACGGAACGCCCGACGTGCTCGCCGATCTCGTGCCCGCGCTCGACATCAATCTGATCACCGCGGCCGCCAACGCGCTGAACTCCACCCAGCAGCGGCTCAACCAGGTGATCAAGGACATTGGGGCGATCGTCAATGACCCGCTGAAGCTGCTCGAGCTGCTCAATCTGAAGAAGCAGCTGGAAAAGCAGCTCGCCCAGCAGCGCTACGACCTCGGCATCCAGATCACCGCGGGCCTCGGCCTGCTGAGCGCCCGCCTGCCGACCAGCGAGACCGTCGGCGGGGAGCTCAAGGCGCAGCTCTGGGCGCAGTACGACATTCCCGCCTCACTCGACTTCTCCACCTTCAAGCGGTTGTCCATCGGCTTCGACGGCTACCGGCGCGGCACCTCGCTGTCGACCCTCGACTGGGGGGTCTACACCGTCGATCCCATCGCCGCCACCCGCGGGATCGTGGACGTCCGAGCCAGCCTGTGCAGGTTCCAGCCCGGTACGGCCATCGCCACCGTGGCGGGGCTCGCCGACCTTGAGAGCAAGCAGCTCGTCGAGCCCACCCTGGCCAGCCTCAGGCAGAGCCCGGTGCCGCAGCGGTTCACCGCCAGGGCCAGGTTCGACACGGGCAGGATCGAGGGCAAACTGGAGATCACCTCATCGCAGCCCGCCGTGCTGGACGGCCTCATCCTCACCAACAAGGCCGAGGACCAGTTCACCGAGATCTACGTCAACCAGCTCCCGGCTCAGGTGACCGCCGAGTTCACCCGGAACACCAAGAACGGCGAGGCTGACGTGCACTTCACCAGCTCGGCGGCGATCGAGCAGGCATCGGTGCACAACTACCTCTACACCGGCGAACGCCTGGACAAGGTGGCGGAAGGCGCGCTCACCAAGCTCCCCACCGACATCCACGCTCATTACGCCTCCACCGACGGCAAGAACACGACACTGGACGTGGACGCCAACGCGCCGCTGGCCAAGACCCTCGACGCGACCTATTTCGACCGGGCGGCCGACAAGACCATCGTCAAGGCCGGGCTCACCGACCTGCCGGCACAGCTGAAGCTCGCATACGACCATCCGGCCAGCCACATCACGGCCACCACCGACTCCAAGATCGGGCGCATCACCGCGCTGGTGCAACGGAACGAGGGCGCCATCTCGGCGCCGGCCGGCGACCACGTCACGCTGATCAAGGACGCGGCCGTCATCGGCGCGGCGGCCACGATCAGCGGCCTCGCCGGCTTCGACGTGACGTACGGCGGGCACCCGCACGCCCTGCTCACGCTCAACCCGGGCGGCCAGGCGTTCTCCGGCGCGGCCGACATCGACGGCACCCACCTGGCCAGGGTGGCGATCTCCAACCTGCCCGCCTCGGTGGAGGTGGATCTCGACCCGGCCGCCAGGACGGCCAAATACCGCGCCGCCTCGGTGATCAATTCCCTGCGTGCCGCGTACACCAACGTCAAGAGCGGCCCCACGGTCGACGGGACGCTCACCGCGCTCCCGGCCAGCGTGGACGCCTCATGGACGCTCGGCGACAAGACGGTCGTGGACGTCACCACCTCCACCAGCCTCAAGAAGATCGATTTCTACGTCAACAAGGCGTACGTGACGCAGGTCAGCCCCACCAGCGGCGAGGACCTGCAGGCCACGGTCGACGACATACCGACCCACATCACGGTGACCGCCGACATGGTGGCCAAGCACCTCGACTGGACCGCCGACAAACCGGTCACCTCGGTGTTCGCCTTCGCCAGGGTGAACGCTCAAGGCAGCTACTTCCGGGTCGCCGCCAAGGTCGCCACCGTGCCCGCCCGGTTCGAGGCCGACTGGGGCGACGGCGCCTACCGCTTCACCGGCGTGTCAGGACCGATCGGCTCGGCGACCATCGCGGCCACCAACCACGACGGCGCCCTGGCGCCGAGCGGTCCGCACCTGGCGGCCCACTTCCGCGAGTCGGACAAGCAGCTCGACGCCAGCGTACGCATCGACGGACTGAGCAATGTCGAGTTCAGCAAGCAGGACACCGGCTTCACCGCCGACTTCCAGGCCGCCCGCCAGGTCGTCGCGCTGGACGCCGACCTCTATCTGGCCGGCGGCCTGCGCTTCGGCGGCCTCGGCACGCTCGGCCCCATCCCCGGGCACATCGGGGTGTCGGCGGCCAAGGGCGGCGTGATCAGCTACAACGCCAACGGCGACTCGCTCGACCTCAAGGCCGACGTGTGGCTGGGCAAGGCCGCGGGCATCCCCGACGGCGCGCCCGGCTTCGCCAACGGCATCGCGCTGGTGGAGGGTTCGGGCGGCAGCCAGGACGACGGCCCGTTCTGTACGGCTCGCGGCTGCTTCGGCGTGCGCGGCTTCATCAGTCTCAGCGGGCTGCCGTCCGCGGTCACCGTCGATCTGGCCAAGAAGACGTTCACGTTCTCCGGGTACCGGCCGAAGGTGGACGAGCTGAAGCTGTACGTGGCGGGCAAGATCCTGCCGCCCGTCCCGATCAAGGCGCTGGCCACGCTGACCGGGCTGCCGCAGCAGATCACCACGGTGGAGATCGGTGACTTCGACGCGGGCAAGGGATCGATCAAGGCGAACTACAAGATCGAGCCCGTGGCGACGCTGCCCAAGGTGGAGGTCGTGGCCGAGTCGGAAATTCCCGACTTCGGCGTCGTACGTGGCCAGATCGTCATCGACAAGGTGCCCGCCGCCTTCTCCGTCGACGGCACCTACGGCAAGGAGACCAGCATCAAGGTCGACGACTCGGCCGCCGTGGACAAGCTGCTGGCCAAGGTGACCGTCGACCCGGACACGGACGGGCGCGGCACCGGCGTGATCGAGTTCACCGACGTGCCCGCCGCGTTCACCATCGGCGCGAACGTCACGGGCAAGGGTTTGCAGGTGCCCAACTTCACCTACGGCTCCGCCGCGAGCACGCTCGACGGGCTGTTCGGCCTCCAGGGGGCGCTGCTGAAGAAGTTCATCGACCGGCCGGAGGGTGAGCTCATCGACGCCACCTTCCAGTTCACCGACCTGGCGGGGGACACCACCGTCAAGGTCAACGAGGACCTCTCGATCGACATGGTGTCCAAGCCCCAGGCCACCAAGCTCGTCGAACTGCACGCGGGATTGATCATCTCGCCGGTCGCCAAGCAGCCGGTGTTCGTCCGCAAGGACATCCCTTACACCGCCGGGTTCTTCGCCTTCCAGCTCGACGGAGACTACAAGCTGGACAAGAGCAGGCTCGGCGACTTCGGGATCGCCGTACACGACATCAACACGCTGAGGATCAAGCCCGGCAAGGTCCCGTTCGGGCTCGAAGCGCCCGCTGCCCTCGGATTCGTCTTCCCCGGCTTCGAGGGCGACTACGGCACTCTCGACCTCGGGGTGAACGACCTTGATCTCAAGCACGACGTCACGCTGAACGTGAAGATCGACAGGGACCTCGGCCCCGACGCGTTCAACGACACGTTGCGCCTGCTGCCCGCCACGACAGTGCAGCTGCACCGCTACGACCAGCAGATGCGGGACATCAGCTCAAAGCTCCAGTTCAAGGTGGGCATCGACCTGTTCTGCCTGTCGCTCAGCACCAAGCCGGGCTTCGTCCCGCCGAAGAGCACCAACACGATCACTCTGAAGGGAGCCGACGGCCAGCAGATGGTCACCCTGCTCGACCCCGACGATCAGGTGCAGGACTACATCATCGACCTGTTCGCGCACTTCATGTCCCCCTTCGACGGGGCCGACTGGGCGGTGCACGGATTCGACCCGGGGAGCTGCGAGCAGCTTCTAAAGTGACCTGGATGAACGGTGACCACGACGCCCGCGGGACGCGCCCGTCCCGCGGGCTCATGGCACTCGCGTTGACGGCCGTCGTGATGGCCGCGGCGACCGGGTGCTCATGGATACGCGGCTGCGCCGAGACCAGGCTGCAGGTCGAGCCGCTCCACGTGACCGACAGGTCGGCGCCCGTCACGTTCACCGCCAGGCTCACCGCGGACGACAAGCCCGTCCGGGGCGCGCGCGTCCATTTCTTCGCCCGGATCGGCGCACCGGGGGAGAAGCTGGGCGAGCAGATCGGCGACGGCGCCACCGACGCCGACGGGGTGGCCAGGCTGGTGCGCCGCGACGGCGTGGCGGGTCTCGTGCTGCCGGGCAAGCGCGCGGTCGCCTACTCGGCCCAGTTCGCCACGGTCGGAGAGGTCGGAGGCAGGGACTACTGCTGGACCGAGGCCTCCGCCCCCATCACCTCATAGGCTCCGGTCCACCGCGCCGGGCATCACGTGATTGTCCATGGGCCTATGATCAACTTCGGGGGCGTTCAGGCGTCTGGTGGCCCTTCCCGCCGCCGGCGCGACTTCCGTCCCCTTCACCGCCAGCGATGCGCGGATCGCCCCGGCCCACCGATCGCCGCGTCGCCCTACCTCTCCTGGAGTGCCTCGATGCCTGCGGAATCACCTGACGTCTCGGCAACGACCTGCGAGCATGCCGCCCGCTCGACCGGCGTCGACCGGCTGCTGGCACAGGCTCGCGCAGGGCTCCATCGCCTGCATCCCGCCGAGGCCTGGGCCGCCACGCGCCGCGGTGGGATGATCGCCGACACTCGTCCCGAGTTTCAGCGCCGGGCCGCGGGCGAGATACCCGGAGCCGTCGTCATCGAACGCAACCATCTCGAGTGGCGGCTCGACCCCACCTGCGAGTCCCGCATTCCCGAGGCAAGTTCCCACGACATCCACTGGATCGTGATCTGCGCCGAGGGGTACTCATCCTCGCTGGCCGCGGCAGCGTTACGGGAACTCGGGTTGCACAACGCCACCGATGTCATCGGCGGGTTCGACGCATGGGTGGAGGCCGATCTGCCGGTAGTCCACCCCGCTCGGCCCACGGTCCCGCGCGGCCCGGGAGAAGGCGGACTTCCGGAAGACGGTCCTCGCAATGGGGAACTGTACGTCGGCCGGTACAGCATGCAGTAGGGCGCGCCGTCCGGCCTGCGGGCTGGACCCTGCGCCACAGCCGGCGGTGCTCTCGCGGACCATCTGCCGGTGCTGCACGCTTGGGGAACTCCGTGCTCGCGACCCGAAATTCAGTCGACGGCCGGAGACGCGGTTGCAATCATGCTCGCCATGACGATCGAGTCGCGGGAACATGTGCGGCGCTACTTCGACGAGTTCGGTGACGCCGAGTTGTCGTACACCTTCGAGCACGCCGAGGAGGCGATGCGCGGCCTGCTGCGAATCACCCGGCCAGGTGGGCTGGTCGTCGGCTCGGTCATGTCACTGCTCGGCGCCTGGCGGCACTTTCTCCCCGGCGTGGTCAAGGTCGCCGAGACCATCGGCGAGGACGCCAACGACCGGATCCTGCGCACCGGCGACCTGCGCCACGAATCCGGCCAGGGCATCGACACGCACGTGTGCCAGATGTTCCGCTACCGCGACCTGGCAGCCCTGGTCCGCGCCGCGGACGCCGAGATCGTGGCGGCGAGCGCCAGCAACTGGGCCTCCCTGGGCGACCTGGACGCGCTCGCCGTACTGGAAGCCGACCCTTCCCGGTGGGCCCGCTTCCTGGAGCACGAGGTGGCCGCCTGCCAGGAGCCCGGATGCCTGGACGGCGGCACCCACATCCTGTTCGCAGCACGCCACCCGCACGTCTGACACCGCCTTGGGCTCGGTGCGTGCCTGGCTTACCCCTGCTGCTCCTCGCCGTCAATTTGTTCATCCTCTCCTACCGCAGAGCAGACAGCAGGAGCTCCGTGTGCCGGCGAATAAGTCGGCGATCATTGGTAGCCCAGGTGACGGCAGCTTCGGCGTGGCGGCGACGGGCTGCGGTGATCTTCGGGTTGTCGATGTTGGCTGCTTCCGCCTCGGCGATGCCGGTCTGCTGGCGCGTCATCGCGTCCAGGAGTGGTTCTGGGGCGACGGTGCCGAAACCGTCGCGGAGTTCACGCAGATGCAGGGCCTGCTGGCTGATCGGTACGTGACCTTCGGACTGGATGCACCAGGTCCACGCCATGTATCCCAGGTCGTCGAGCCAATTGCCGGGGCGGCAGGATGACCAGTCGATGAAGGCCACCGGCAGGCCGTTCTGGAAAATGGTGTTGAAGGGGCCGGGGTCGCCATGGATGATGCACTCCTGGCCGGCTGCCAGGACGTGTCCGGCCGTTGCCTCGTGAAGGCTGCGCAGCATGCGGCCTCCGAGCGCATAGGCGCCAGGTGCTCGCTGCGTGGGATGGTCGGTGGTGGTGCCCGGGATGAAAGTCAGGATGTCCCGGCCCTGTTCGTCGATGCCCAGGTAGCGCGGAGCGTGGGGGTAGCCGACGTGCTCCAGGTGGGTGAGCACTTGGGCGGCGAAGTCGGCCCGGTGGTCGCGCGTGTGGCGAACCGTGTCACCGACACGCACGACTTCCACGGCGTTGTTCCCCCCTGCCAGGGGTTCCTCGCTCATAAGGCCATGATGGGTGATGCCTGCGAACGCCCGATCAGTCGTACGGGTCGTAGTCCCGGCGCTCGTGTCGGCGCTGCTCGTAGTCACGCGGCCGCTGCTCGTGCCTCGGCTGCTCGTATCCCCGAGGCTGTTCGTAAGCGCCCCGAGGCTGCTCGTACCCGCGAGGCTGCTCGTACCCCCGGGCCTCGTACCCGTGGGGCTGCTCGTACGGGTACGGTCCCGGATCCGGTACCTCCTCGATGGCCGTACGCCCGATCGACGCCAGCAACGAGAGGATGGCGATGCCGATGATCAGGTTGATGACGGCCGTGACGATCTGCGGGATGAGATCGGCGGAGTGCATGAACGGCAGGAACGTGATGATGACGGTGCAGAGCCCACCGATCCAGCTGAAGAACTTGGTCGGCTCCGGGGTCGACAGCATGAGGATGTAGAGCAGCAGCGTGGCGACAAGCGCGGCGACGGCGGCCGAGATCGCGTATCCGGTGGTCGCCGCACTGCCGTAGGCGGTTGCCCCGTCGGGCGTGAGGACGCGGATGCCGAGGAGCTTCTTGCTGATCATGACTCCGACCACCACGATCAGTGCGGCCACCACGGCGGCGGCCACGCCGCCTCCCCACACCCGCGCTGGATTCACCCTGGGCCGGGCCCGTCCCGGGCGGGAGTCATAGCGATCATGGGAGGGGTATGACATGCGAATCACCCTTGTCGCGACTGCTGATCAGGCACTTCGAGAACCTTACACGCGCCGTCAAGAGGCTGTACGTCACCGGGCAACGGACGGCGTCAGGTAGCCGTTGTGCACCAGCCAGATGGCCCGTTCCAAGTCAGGGGTCAGATAGCGATCCTCGCCCAGGGGCGCGATGTGCTTCCTGATCTCCGTCAGAAGGCTCTGCGTCGTGGTGCCGAGCGTCAAGCTGGACATCTTCTCCGCGATGAGGTCGATGCCCTGGGCCGCCATCAGGTACTGGACCGCCAGGACGATTTCCAGCCGGTCGAGGTTCTCGTGCAGGTGCCGGACGGAGGCCATCGCCATCGTGTTGTGGTCTTCCTGCCCGTCCTTGACCGGCCGCGACAGCGTCCCCGCCGGCGTGGCCCTGGCCTGCATCTCCGGGATCAGGGCCGCGGCGACCGTCTGCACCTGGACCATCCCGGAGTTCAGTCCCACCGTCCCGCCGGCGAGGTTCGCCGGCAGATCGTAGCTCCACCTGGGCGACAGCAGCCGCCCTGACAGCTCCTGCGACAGCACCCCGATGTCGGTGATCTCCGCGTTCAGGGTGTCGGCGAGATGCCCCATGACGGAGCCGTCCCAGTTGCCGCCCATCACGAACTCGTACCCCGGGCCCTCTTTGCGCTTGAAGATCAGCGGGTTGGAGGTCGAGGAGTTGGCCTCCCGTACCAGAGCCTGGCGCGCGTCGTCGATCACGTGCCGCAACCCGGCCATGATGTGGGGCGCGGCCCGCACCGACACCGCGTCCTGGACCCGCGGGTGGTAGTTCGCCGGGTCGAGGCGCTTGCGGCCCTCCTCCGTCATCCAGCCAGAGCCCTCCACCATCGCGCGCAGCCGCGCGGCGACCGCGTTCTCCTCGGGGATGTGGCGTTCCTTGTGGGTACGCGCGTCGAGCGATCCCCGTTCGGCCCTGGTCGCCTCCATGAACAGGGCGAAGGCGCCCTCTGCCTGGTCAGCGAGCACGGTGGCCCGGTGCACGGCGTCCATCAGCGTGGCGGCCAGGACGGTGCTGCCGCTGATGATGGGCAGCGCTTCCCCGGCCTCGAAGGTGAAGTCCCTGGGCAGCCCGGCCTTCGGCAGCATCTCGGAGGCGGGGCCCTCTTCACCTCCGTAACGCACGGGCGCGTCCTCGCCGAGCGCCGCCAGCCCCGCCGCCGCCTGCGGCTGCAGGTCCCCGGTGCCCAGAGAGCCGATCTGCGGCATCCGCGGCACGACCCCGGCGTTGACCATGGCCAGCAGACGCTGGGGCACTTCCGGCCGCACCCCGAACGTTCCTCTGGCCATCTGGTTCGCCTTGAGGATCAGGGCCAGCCTGACGACGTTGTCGGGCAGGGGCTCCCCGACGCCCGCGGCGTGGGAGCGCAGGACGTTGCGCTGGAACTGCTCCGCCTGCTCGGGGGAGAGCGGACGATCCTTCAGCGGCCCGAGCGCCTGGTTCCAGCCGTACACCCGCTGGTTGTCCAGGGCCGCCAGCGCTCCGGCCCGCGTTCTGCTCATGTTCGCCTGTGCGGCCGCCGCGAGCCGCGCCGTCACGGGACGGCCCTCGAGGATCGCGAAGGCGTCACGGAGAGAGAGCGAATCGCCGTCCAGTTCCAGGTCCAGCACCGGCGGCGCCGCGACCGGTCCCGGCATCGCCACCCCTACGGGAGCGCCGACGGCCTGACCCGGCACACACAGGGCGGCGAGCAGGCCCACGCCGGTTGCAATTCGTCCTACCTTGGTCATCAACTTGTCCCAACGACACTCAGCACGAAGATCAATTCCGCTGCCATATAGCCACGGGACGGGGGAGGGCCAGAGACGGCGCGACACCGGCGGGACGAGTGCTGACGTGGTCTCGACCTGTCCTATGACGGGCGCTTACTCCACCATCAGCTCGATGCCTGCTCCGTAACGGTTGGCTGTCTTTGTCGGGGAATCTCCCTGGATTAGCGACGAACGCGACGAATGTGATCCCCTGAATGCCGGGGGAAGGCGCGTGAGTACACGTTTGCGCCGGTCGCTGCGTACACGGCTGGCACTTTTCGCCAGCATCGCCATGTTGCTGCTGAACATCGTCGTCAGCGCCTTCGTGCTGTACGCCCTCCGGAACGAGGTCGCCGATGCCGAGGCACAGGAAGTGTCCAGCAAGGCGCTGCGCGTGCTTCTCCTGGTCAAGCGGAACCAGCTTGCCCCGCGGGTGACCTCCAACGACCTCGACGGCATCCAAGTGGTCGACCCGGCCGGGCGCGTGGTCTCCTCGACGCCGAACCTGGCCGGCCTGCCCCCTTTGACGAGGGAGATCCCCCATCGGGACCACGCCAACGACGTCGCGGAGCTCTGCGACCTGCGCGCCTTCCCCGGCCGGTGCGAGATCGCGGTCGCCCTGCACGCGTACCAGCCGGACGGCGCATGGGTCATCTACGCCTTCGACCCGGCGGTGCCCTGGTACGTCAGCCGGAAAGTGATCACTTTTCAGATCTGTCTAATGATCTTGCTGGTGACGCTGACCTGGTACGGCGTGTCACACGTCGTGGCCAGGACGCTCGCGCCCGTCGACAGCATCAGGAAGAAGCTGGCCGAGATCACCGCGGGCGGCGGCGGAATGCGCGTCCCCGTGCCGGAGAACGACGACGAGATCAGGGCACTGGCCGAGACCGCCAACCAGACGCTGGAACAGCTGGAGGCGGCGATGGAACAGCAGGAGACGGCGATAGAGCAGCAACGCAGGTTCGCCGGCGACGCCTCGCACGACCTGCGCAGCCCGATCACCGCGATGCGCACCCAGGTCGAGGGGGCCCTGCTCCATCCCGAGGGCACCGACTGGCAGGCGACGGGCAACGAGGTGCTCACCAGCCTGGATCGGCTCCAGGCCATCGTCACCAACCTGCTCACGCTGACCAAGCTGGACGCGGGCGCCCCGGACCGCCGCGAGCCCCTGGACCTCGGCGGACTGGCCGCCGCTGAGATCGCCAGGCCGCGCTCCAAACGTGTCATCCCCAACCTGCAATCGGGCGTGGTCATCACGGGTGACCGGCTGCAGCTGGCCCGCCTGCTGACGAACCTGCTGGACAACGCCGAGCGGCACGCCGAGTCACACATCATCGTGATGGTGCGGCAGCAGGACAGTGAGGCCGTGCTGGAGGTACTCGACGACGGCGCGGGCATCGCGCACGACCAGCGCGAAATCGTCTTCCAGCGCTTCGCCCGCCTGGACGACTCGCGCAGCCGGGACTCAGGTGGCTCCGGACTGGGCCTGCCGATCGCCCGCGAGATCGCGAAGGCCCACCACGGCACGCTCACCATCGAGGACTCCCATACCGGCGCCCGCTTCGTCCTTCGCATGCCGGCCCAGGAGGACTGAGAATTATGCGATCCTCTGCTCCCATACGGATGACGACGACGGCTCGCGTCACGTCCGTGGACCGGGCGACGTTCGATGGGATCCGCTGGACGGCGGTCACGCGCTTCCGCCTGAACCAAGGGTGAGACCTACCGGGGAACGCCGCGCCACCGCCGGCGGAACTCGCGTGGTGTCGACCCGGCACAGCCGTCACTCGATCACCTCGCCGGCCTTCCGGGGACGGCCGTCGACGGTGACGACGCCTGAGGCGGTCGAGATGTCGATCACGTGCCCCCGGTAGGTCAGACCGGTCAGCTCCACGTCCCCGTCGGGGAGCGCGGCAGGGACGACGACCAGGCTGCCGTCGAGCTGGAACCGCACGCCCGCGGCCCC
>NZ_JBFAMX010000208.1:0-16449 GCF_040659615.1 Nonomuraea sp. NPDC049784 | reverse complement strand
CCGATGCCGCGCGCCTGCCGGTGGCTGGGGAGCCGCCCGAGGGGGTGCGGCTGGTCCCGGTGACCGATCCGGACGGCGTGGAGCTGGTGGCCGAGGTGCACGAGCACGCCTTCGGCACGACTCGCGACCGCATCAGGGAACGCCTGCTCGACCAGCTCGCCGCCGGCAACCTCATCGCCGTTCTCGCCATGGCCGGCGACGTGCCCGTCAGCGCGGCCCGCATGGACCTGCACCCGGGCACCCGGTTCGCGAGCCTGTGGGGCGGCGGCACCGTACCGGAATGGCGGGGGCGGGGCGTCTACCGCGCGCTGGTCGCCCACCGGGCCCGCGAGGCGGTCGCGCGCGGCTACGACTACCTCCAGGTGGACGCCTCCAGCCAGAGCCGTCCCATACTGCTGCGGCTGGGGTTCGAGGCGCTCACCACGACGACGCCGTACGTCCACGAGTGAGTACCCTTGATGGGCACCGCATCCCGTCACGAATGGAGTCCAGCACGTTGCCCGGAACCCACCCCCGCGAGCTCGGCCTGCTGGCCGACTGCGAGAGCTGCTTCGGGCTGTGCTGTGTCGCGCTGCCGTTCTCGGCCTCGGCCGACTTCGCCACCGACAAGGACGCCGGGCAGCCCTGCCGCAACCTGCGCGACGACTTCCGCTGCTCCATCCACTCCCAGCTCAGGGAGCGCGGCTTCCCCGGCTGCACCGTCTACGACTGCTTCGGGGCGGGGCAGAAGGTCTCCCAGGTCACCTTCGAGGGCACGAGCTGGCGGGAGGCTCCGGGCACGGCCCGGCAGATGTACGCGGTGTTCCCCGTCATGCGGCAGCTGCACGAGCTGCTGTGGTACCTGGCCGAGGCGCTGACCCTGGAGCCCGCCCGGGCCGTCCACGCCGAGCTGGGGCGGGCCCTCGCCGATGTCGAGCGGCTCACCCGGGAGAGCGCCGGCGTGCTGGAGCAGCTGGACGTCGCGGCGATCCGGGCCGACGTCAACGCCCTGCTGCTGCGTGCGAGCGAGCTGGTCAGGGGCGGGCGCAAGGGGAAGGACCGCAGGGGAGCCGACCTGATCGGGGCCCGGCTGGCGGGCGCCGACCTGAGGGCGGCCAACCTGCGGGGGGCCTATGTGATCGGCGCGGACCTTCGGGGCGCCGATCTACGCGAGTCCGACCTGATCGGGGCCGATCTGCGGGGTGCCGACCTGTCGGGGGCCGACCTCACCGGCAGCATCTTCCTCACCCAGGCCCAGCTCAACGCCGCCAAGGGCGACGCCGCCACCCGCCTCCCTGCCACGCTCACCCGCCCGGCGCACTGGTCCGCCACCCGCCACGAGGGGGTGCCTCGAGGGGGCGGCTCCGGCCGGCGCCGCCGCCGCTGAACCCCCAAAGGGACATCAGCCCTGGTGGGTGGTGTCGCCCAGCGACTCCAGCAGCTCGCGTAGCGTATGCGCGAGCGCGTCCCGCCGCTCCTTCGGCAGGGCCGAGAGCACGCGCTCCTCGGTCGCCATGTGGTCGGGCAGTGCCCGGTCGATCAGGGCGCGCCCCTCGTCGGTGAGCGTCACGTAGACGCCGCGTCCGTCCACGTCGCTGGGCGTGCGGTTCACCAGGCCCCTGGACTCCAGGCGGTCGAGCCGCTGCGTGATCGCCCCCGAGGTGACCATGGACGCGCGCATCAGCCCGGCAGGGGTCAGCCGGTGCGGGGGTTCGCTGCGGCGCAACGTGGCCAGCACGTCGAAGGAGGCCGGATCCAGCCCGTGCGCGGCGAACGTACGGCGCAGCTCGGCGTCGATCAGCCGTGTCACCCGCGACAGCCGCCCGATCACCGCCATGGGCGAGACGTCCAGGTCGGGGCGCTGGGCGGCCCATTGCTCGAGGACGAGGTCGACATGATCAGCCACCACTCCAGACTACAGATGTCTTAGCGGTGAGGTAAAACACTGGCGAGTTAGCTTAGCGCTGAGCTACTTTGTCTTAGTGCTAAGAAATCAAACGGGAACCGTCCTGTTGACCGCGCTGACCCCCGCCATCTGGGGGACCACGTACCTCGTCACCACCGAGCTGTTGCCACCCGGCCGTCCACTGCTGGCGGCCGTGATCCGCGCTCTGCCCGCGGGACTCCTCCTCGTCGCCGTCACCCGCCGCCTGCCCACGGGTGTCTGGTGGTGGCGCGCCCTGGTCCTCGGGGCGCTGAACATCGGGGTGTTCTTCGCGCTGCTGTTCGTGGGGGCCTACCGGCTGCCCGGCGGGGTGGCCGCGACCGTGGGCGCCATCCAGCCCCTGCTGGTCGCCCTGCTGTCAGCCGGGCTCCTGGGCGAACGCCTGTCCCCGCGCACCGTGGTGGCCGCCGTGGCGGGCGTGGCCGGGGTGAGCCTGCTCGTGCTGCGGGCCGACGCCCGGCTGGACGCGGTCGGAGTGGCCGCCGCGCTCGGCGGCGCCGCGGTGATGGCGTTGGGAGTCGTGCTGAGCAAGCGGTGGCAGTCGCCCGCGCCGCTGCTGGCCACCACCGGCTGGCAGCTCGTGGCCGGAGGCCTGTTGCTGCTCCCCGTCGCGCTCCTCGTCGAAGGCGCGCCACCGGCCACCCTGACCACCGCGAACCTCGCCGGGTACGCCTACCTCACCGTGATCGGAGCCGCGCTCGCCTACGCGCTGTGGTTCCGCGGCCTGCGGCTGCTGTCGGCCACCAAGGTCACGTTCCTGGGTCTGCTCAGCCCCGTGGTCGCGACCGCGCTCGGCTGGCTCGTCCTCGGCCAGGAGCTCGCCCCGGTCCAGGCGCTCGGCGCGGTCGTCGTCCTGGCCGCCCTCGTCGCGGCCCAGCTCCAGCCCGCCCGCACGTTGACCGCGAAGCCCCGCGTCCTGGCCGGAAAGGAGTCCTGACATGCGCATCACCGTCTTAGGAGCCGCGGGGGCCGTGGGCGGCAGGGTGGTGGCCGAGGCGCTGTCGCGCGGCCACGAGGTCACCGCCGTCGTCCGCCACACCGCCCGCTTCCCCCTGCTGCACCCCGCCGCCCGCGCCCGCACGGGTGACGCCTCGAGTGCCGGGAACGTGGCCGCACTGAGCACCGGCCAGGACCTCGTCATCAGCGCCACCCGGCCGGCGCCCGGCTACGAGGACGACCTGGTCGCGACCGCCAAGGCGCTGCTGGCCGGGCTGGCGGCGACCGGCGTGCGGCTGCTGCTCGTAGGCGGCGCGGCCGGGCTGACCGTCCCGGGCACCGGCGGCCTCACCGTCGTGGAGACCCCGGACTTCCCGCCCGCGTGGCGGCCCATCGCGCTGGCCTGCGACCGGCAGCTCGACGCCTGCCAGGCCGAGCCGGTCGCCGACTGGACCTACCTGAGCCCGCCCGCGCTGCTCGAGCCGGGGGAGCGGACCGGCCGCTACCGGCTCGGGAGCGACGAGCTGCTGGTCGACGCCCAGGGCAGGTCGGCGATCTCCATGGAGGACTTCGCCGTCGCGCTGCTCGACGAGGCCGAACGTCCCCGGCACCGCCGAGTCAGGTTCACCGTCGGCTATTGACGCGCTCAGGCGGACTTCTCCCGGCGCTCCCCGTCGCGGTGGTCGCGGGGGACCAGGGTCGGGTTGACGTGGTCGAGCACCGTGTCGCGGGTGACCACGACGCGGTCCACGTCGTCCCGGCCCGGAACCTCGTACATCACGTTGAGCAGCACCTCTTCGAGGATCGCGCGGACCGCCCTGGCTCCCGTGCGGCGCAGCAGCGCCTGCTCGGCGACGGCGGCCACGGCCCCCTCGTCGAACTCCAGCTCCACCCCGTCGAGCTCGAACAGCCGCCGGTACTGTTTGATCAGCGCGTTCCGCGGCTCGGTGAGCACCCGCATCAGAGCCGCGCGATCCAGCGGCCGCAGGGCCGTCACCACCGGCAGCCTCCCGGCGAGTTCGGGGATCAGCCCGTACGTCACCAGGTCCCGCGGCGTCACCTGGGACAGCAGGTCCTCCTCCGCCGAACGCTGCCCGGCGCCGAACCCGGCGCGCTTGCGCATGACCCGCCGCCCGATGATCTCCTCGAGGCCCTCGAACGCGCCACCGGCGATGAACAGCACGTTCGTCGTGTCGATCTGCAGGAAGTCCTGGTGCGGATGTTTCCTGCCGCCCTGCGGAGGCACGCTCGCGACCGTGCCCTCCAGGATCTTCAGCAGCGCCTGCTGCACGCCCTCGCCGGAGACGTCGCGGGTGATCGACGGGTTCTCGCCCTTGCGGGCGACCTTGTCGATCTCGTCGATGTAGACGATCCCGGTCTCGGCCCTGGAGACGTCGAAGCCGGCCGCCTGGATGAGCTTGAGCAGCAGGTTCTCGACGTCGTCGCCGACGTACCCGGCCTCGGTGAGCGCGGTGGCGTCGGCGATGGCGAACGGCACGTCCAGCATCCGCGCGAGCGTCTGCACCAGGTGCGTCTTGCCGCTGCCCGTGGGGCCGACCAGCAGTATGTTCGACTTGCCGAGCTCGACCTCATCCGATGGCGCACGGAGGCGCTTGTAGTGGTTGTAGACCGCGACCGCGAGCGCTCGCTTCGCCTGCTCCTGGCCGACCACGTACTGGTCGAGGAACGCGTGGATCTCCCGCGGCCTGGGCGACTCCGGGCGGGACTCTGCGAACTCGTCCTCGGCGACCATTTCGGTGCAGAGCACCACGCATTCGTCGCAGATGTAGACCGAAGGCGGGCCGGCGATGAGCTTGCGCACTTCCTGCTGGCTCTTCCCGCAGAACGAGCAGCGCAGCTCGCCGCCCTTGCCGATGCGCGCCACCTCAGAGGGTCACGGGCAGCGACGTCAGGCGCCAGGTGCCCGGGTCGGGTGTGTGCTGGACCTCCCCGGCGAGCGCCAGATCGGGGAAGCGGCGCAGCAGGGCGCCGAGTGCGATCCCCGTCTGCACGCGGGCCAGCGAGGCGCCGACGCAGAAGTGCGGCCCGTGCGCGAACCCGAGATGCGGCGACGGCTCCCGCCGGAGGTCGAGCCGGTCCGGCTCGTCGAAGGCGCGCGGGTCGCGGTTGGCGGAGGCGATCGAGGCGGTGACCGGCACGCCCTTGGGGATGGGCACGCCGCCGATCTGGACGTCCTCCGTGGTGAAGCGGGGGATGGTCAGCAGCTGCGGCCCGCACCAGCGCATCAGCTCCTCCACCGCGTGCGGCATCAGGGCGGGCTCGGCGCGCAGCTCGGCGAGCTGGCCTGGGTGGGAGAGCAGGGCGGCGACGGCGTTGGCGATGAGGTTCGTGGGCGTCTGGCCGGCCAGGACGAGCGTCCAGACCATGGTGACCAGCTCGGTGTCGGAGAGGCGGTCGCCGTCCTCCTCCATGACGCGGGCGAGGCCGGAGATCAGGTCCTCGCCGGGCTCCTCCCGGCCCTTGGCGACCGCGGCCTTGGCGCCTTCCAGGATGCGCGGGATGGCGTCCTTGAAGCTCGCGCCGTGCCCGGCCGCGATCGCGGCGCCGTACTCGCGCCACTTGGGGCGGTCGGCGGCGGGGATGCCCACCATCTCGCAGATCACCTCGATCGGCAGCGGGCGCGCGAAATCCGCCAGCAGGTCCGGTCGCGCGGGCAGATCGTCGAGCAGGCGCTCGACGATCGCCTCGATCCGCGGCCCGAAGTCCACGGCCCTGCGCGGCGTGAACGCGGGCGCGACCAGCCTGCGCAGCCGCGCGTGCTCGGCGCCGTTCATCTCGGTCATGGTCCGCATGTACGGCAGGCAGTGCTCCGGCACGTCGGGTCGCTGATAGCTGTGCTCGTTGGTGGTCAGTCGCGGATCGCTCAGCATCGCCCTGGCCTCCTCGTGCCGCGTCACCGCCCAGAACGGCCCGAACCCGGGCGCCAGCAACCGCGCCACCGGTGACTGCTCTCTGGCGCTCGTGTACGCGGTGAAGGGGTCACGCAGCACGGCGGGATCGGTCAAGTCGATCTCGGGCACGTCGGTCATCGCCACTCCTGCGGATTCGGATGATGTCATCATCTGAATGCTCAAGGTATCCCGATATGCGGGCGCACGGCAACGCGGAGGCGATGGCGCCGCTGTAGTTCGGGCCGGGGCGGAACCGGCGGGCGGGCAAGCGCTGTCCAAGTCATGGGCGACGTTCACGCCGGTGCCGCACTGAGCGCCCGGCTGACGCCGCAGACGGCCCTTCCCGTCCGCGGGCGCGCTGAGCGTCGCCCCCGCCAAGCCCCTTTTCGGGCTCCGTCACCTCACGGTGCCGTCGAGCACCCGCTCCAGGAAGCCGTCCAGGTTGGCGGCCGCCCGCACGATCCGCTCCTCGACCGAGAGTGACTCGAACCGCGTGCCCAGCTCCGTCTGCTTCTTGTCGCGCACATAGAGCGAGCAGGCCAGGTCGGCGCACATGTAGGCGCCGACCGTGTTGCCCTGGCGGCCGGCGGCGCCGACCCTGGGCGCGGCGAACAGCGTGACCCCGATGCCCGCGTGCGGCGTCACGCAGACCGAGCACAGGGTGGACTTGGTGAAGCTCCTGCGCGCCTCCTGCGACATGCGCAGCGCCACGCCGACCAGCTCGCCGCCGCGCTCGGTCACCAGGTACGCCCGCTCCGGCGCTCCCGGATCGCGCCAGCCCAGGAAGTCGAGGTCGGGCCAGGGTGACTCGGCCAGGTCGCGCGGGAGATTGAGCCTGCGGGCCTCGCCCTTGGAGCAGTTGACGAAGGACGTGCGGATGTCGTGCTCAGCGATCGGATTCATGATTGTTTCCTGGGGATTGCTCGGAGATCTGCCAATGTCGCAGCGCGTTGTCGAGCGCGTCGAGGATCTTCGTCCAGGACGCCTGGAGGTCGCGCGTGTGCTGGAACCCGCCGCTCGCCTCCAGCCCGAAGAAGCCCTGGTACGTGCTGCGCAGCAGGCGGATGGCGTCGGTCAGGTCGGGCTCGGGCAGCCCGTACGCGCTCAGGTGCGCGTAGGTGAGGGTCATGATGCGCAGATGCCCCTGGGACGTGGCCACGACGGCCGGGTCCAGAGCCATCTGGGTGGCCTGGTAGCGGCCGGGACGGGTCAGCGCGAACTCGCGCCAGGCGTTGGCGAACCCGGTCAGCGACTCCTTGCCCGACCGCCCCGACGTCGCGTCGGCGAGCCGGTCGGCCAGCTCGCGCGCGGCCAGGACGGCCACGCGGGTGCGCAGGTCCCGGAGGTTCTTGACGTGCGAGTAGAGGCTCGCGTCGGCCACCCCGAACCTACGTGCCAGCGCGGACACGGTGATGTTGTCGAACCCGACCTCGTCGGCCAGATCCGCGGCCGCCTCGGTCACCCGATCCGCTGTCAGCCCGGCACGAGCCATGGGCACCTCCTCATAACCTAGGATTCGTAGTTTTTATCCTAGGGCCGCCAGGTATCGCAACCGGTGTACGGTCGCCGCATGAGCAGACGGGTGCCGCTGACCGGCGGCGAGAAGGAGAGCCTGCACGCCAGCCTCGACCGCCACCGCGACGCCGTCCTGTGGAAGGTGGAGGGGCTCGACGAGGAGCAGGCCAGGCGGCCCATGACCCCGTCGGGCACGAGTCTGCTCGGCCTGGTGAAGCACCTGGCGGCGGTGGAGAACGGGTGGTTCTGCCTGACGTTCGGGCGGGAGCCGGAGCCGCTGTGGTTCGCGCCGGAGGAGGACATGGAGATCCGGCCCGAGGAGACCAGCGAGCAGATCGTCGCCTTCTACGGCCGCGCGCGAGCCCGCGCCGACCGGGCGATCAACGACCTGGCCCTGGAGACCACGGGCACGTCATTCATAGGGGAGACGGTGAGCATGCGGTGGGTGCTCATCCACATGATCGAGGACACGGCGCGGCACGCGGGCCACATGGACATCCTGCGGGAGCTCATCGACGGCGCCGCCGGCGACCACCGCCCCGCCTGACCGGCGCACGTGTCACAGAGCGGTCGGCAGGACCGGCCGCCCCCTGACTCCGGGGTCGGCGGCGAAGACGGCGCCTGCGTCCGGCTCCTCGGCGCGGTCCACGCCGAGCGCCGAGGTGGTGATGAACAGCCGGTCGAGGCCCTCGCCGCCGAACGTCACCGCGGTGACCTTCCGTACGGGCAGGCTGACGACGGCGTCGAGCCGGCCGCTCGCGTCGTAGCGATGCACGGCCCCGCCCTGCCACAACGCCACCCACACCCCGCCCTCGGCGTCGACGGTCAGCCCGTCGGGGGCTCCTTGGGCGGCATCGACGACGGCGAACGGGCGCCGTCCGCTCAGCCCGCCCTCCGGGTCGTAGTCGAGCACGTCGACCCGGCCGGTCGTGGTGTCGGCGTAGTAGGCGAGGGTGCCGTCCGGGCTGAAGTCGAAGCCGTTCGAGATCGTCACCTCGGGCAGCACGACCCGCAGCCCGCCGCCGGGCTCGGCCACGTAGAACGACCCGCGGCCCGGGCTCTCGTCGTAGGCCATGCTGCCGATGTAGAAGCGGCCGTCGGGGTCGCAGCCGCCGTCGTTCATCCGTACGGCGGGGTCGGTCCAGGCCTCGCCCAGGGAGCGCAGCGGGGCGTCCAGGTCGTCGGTGCCGGACAGCAGCAGCTCGCGCTCGCCCGCGACCAGGTAGCCGCCGGACACGCGTGGCCGTACGACGGCGGCCACCTTGCCCACGTGGCGGCGGCGCACCTTGCCCTGGGCATCGAGCGCGAGCACGTCACCGGCCAACATGTCCACCCATCGCAGCCCGCCCCAGCGGCTCGACCACACAGGGCCCTCGCCGTGCTCGGCGACGGGGTCGGTCACGGTGTACGGGGCGATGCTCATGCCGCTCTCCTGAGGGTCGCAGGGTCGTGATCCAGACCCTACCGCCGCTCGCCCCGCGTCCTTCGGTGAGCGCTATGCCGCTGGGCGGCGCGGTGCCGGTGGCGGGTGGTCAGATGCAGTGGATGCGGTGGCCCATGATCTGGTGCGGGACGATCCGGATGTAGAGCCGGCGCTCGCCGCCCGCCCACGGCGTGACGTCCGCGTCGGCCACGTCGCCCATCTCGTCCGGCGTCACATGATGAGCCGGCCCCTGCACCAGGACGCTCCACCCTTCGCGGTTGGTCTCGTCGATCTGGTCGATCTCGAAGGCGATCTTGATGTCCACCCCTGCCAGCCCCGTACGGAGGTCCCGGTCCATCGAGCCGCCCACGGCCGTGCGGAAGACGATCGCGCCGTGGTGCATCTTGTAGTTGACGGGCAGCACGGTCGGCCCGTAGGAGCCGTAGAACGCGACCCGCCCGATCCCGCCCGGCTCGATCAGCCGCAGACATTCCTCCCGGTCCAGCACCTCCAGCGTCGGGTTGGCCATGGCGGGCCCGTGCCCGGGCGGGCGGTCCTTGTCGCCGCCCAGCAGTTCGTGCACCGTGGTCTGCAGGGCGTCGGCCAGGCGGAAGAGGGCTCCGGTGTCGGGCATGTCGGGATTCTCCTCCAGGTATTTGAGGTAGCCCGGCGACATGTCCGCGCGCTCGGCGACCTGTTCGCGGGTCAGGCCGAGGCGTTCGCGGTAGTGGATGATGCGGCGTCCGAGATCTCCGGTGCCGGTCATGATGGCTACTCCTCGCGTATAGGTACGGCACGCGGTGCCGTTCACGCGTGCCTCGTTGTGGTCGGCGTCGATGAAGATATGGCGCCCGCGGTAGCAGATCGGCATGGACAGCACGCCGAGCCGGCCGGGCAGCAGGGGATCCAGCCGAAGCCCGTCCGGCCGCAGTTCCAGGCCGAGGTAGCAGCGTTGGAGGAGGTCGAGCGTGCCGCCCATGGCGCCCAGGTGGATGCCTTCCGGGGTGGTGCCGCCCTGGACGTCCTTGATGTCGCTGTAGAGGGCCTCGGTGAAGAACCTCCAGGACTGCGAGCGGTTGGAACGTGCCAGGACCCAGGCGTGCACGACGGCGCTGAGCGTCGAGCCGTGGCTGGTGCGGTCCAGGTAGTAGGCGACCGTACGGGGGATCAGGCTGGGCCGGACCGGGTAGCCGAGCCGTTCCAGGAGGCCGAGCAGCTCGGCGCCGGTCAGCAGGTAGCAGAGCATGAGCGTGTCGGCCTGTTTGGAGGCCTTGTAGCGGTTGACGTCGTCGCCGTCGGCCTCCAGCGCCCGATCCAGGCGCCGCACGCCGCGGTAGCGGCCCCAGTCGAGCTCCAGCAGGTCCGCGTACCCGGTGAACTGGCTGATCACGCCGTCGTGGAAGTCCACCCGCATCCGGTGGCTGATGTCGTCCCAGCGGGCCAGCTCCGCGGGCTCGGGCTCCAGGCCGGGCACCAGCGAGGCCGTCTCGCGGGCGCGGATCATCAGCCACACGGTCATGACGTTCGTGTACGCGTTGTTGGCCAGCCCTGGCACGGCGGCGCCAGGGTAGCCGTCGTGGTATTCGTCGGGCCCCATGACGCCGCGGATCTCGTATCGGTCGCCGTACGGCACGGCCAGCGAGGCGAAGAACCTGGCGATGTCGAGCAGCAGCTCGGCGCACCACGAAGGCATCGAGCCGGTGGCCAGGTAGTGCTGCCACACGCTGTAGGCGATGGCCAGGCCGACGTGCCGCTGCAGCCGGGAGTGGTCGGGCAGCCAGCGGCCCGACATGGGGTTGACGTGGAGGGTCGGGGTCTCCTCGCGGCCGTCGCTGCCGCTCTGCCAGGGGAACATCGCGCCGTCGTACCCCGCCTCCCTGGCCGCGTCCCTGGCCTCGGGCAGCCGCCGCCAGCGGTAACGCAGCAGGCCGAGCGCGATCTCGGGGAAGCGCAGGCTCAGCCACGGCTGCACGAACAGCTCGTCCCAGAACACGTGTCCCCGGTACGCCTCCCCGTGCAGGCCGCGGGCGGGCACCCCGGCATCGAGGTCGGCGGTGTGCGGGGAGAGCGTCTGGAGCAGGTGGAAGATGTGCAGGTGGACGATCCGGGACAGCCTGGGGCCGCCCACGTCGAGCTGGGCGCGCCGCCACAGCCCCTCCCATGCGGCGGCGTGGCGGGCCAGCAGGTCGTCGAAGCGGGGTGCGCGGCGTACGTGCCTGAGTGCCGACGAGCGGGGGTCGTGGGTGGCAGGGTCGCGCGAGGTCGTCAGCGACACGATCTTGGTGAGCGTCGCGGGCTCGCCCCGGGTCAGATGGAGCACATGGTCGGAGAAGACGTAGTCGGGGCCGGGCGACGGCCGGACGGCGGTGACGCCGGGGCTCGCGGGCGGCGGCCGCGCGCCGGGCACGTCGGCGTCGATCCTGGCGGCCAGGGCCACGGTAATGTGCGAGCAGCAGGTGCACGCCGTCAGCCAGGCCAGGTCGTCCTCGGAGCCGGTGGCGTGCCCGATGAGGTGGTCGCCGCGCAGCTCCCGGTAGCGGGCCACGCTCCGGTTCGAGACCCGGCCGTCCAGTGCGGCGCGCACGCGGATCGGCCCCGACCAGTTCTCGGCGGTGAACGTGGTCTCCATGGCGGCCAGGTACGGGTCCGCCATGGACACCAGGCGGCGCTGCCGTACGCGTGTGACGCGGCCCTCGCCGTCGCGCCAGCGCAGCTCACGCACCAGCACGCCATGCCACAGATCGAGCTCGTGCCGGTACGCCGCCGGCCCCGCCCGCTCGGGCCGGAACCACTCGGACCCCGGCGTGGCGAACGTCAGCGGCAGCCAGTCGGGCATGTTGACGATGTCCTCGTTCGTCACGGTGTGCCCGGCGACCACGGAGTCGAGCCGGTCGTAGCAGCCCGCCACGTAGGTGCCCGGCATGCGGGACTCGCCGTCGGGGGTGGCGCCCCGGGTGGCGAACCGGCCGTTGCCGAGCGTGCACAACGCCTCCCGCAGCCCCTCCCCGGCGGGGTCGAGGCCCTCGAAGACGAGCATCCAGGCGTTCATCGCGGCTCCACGGGCACGTCCATGCGGAGCGTGGTCAGGTCGAAGGTGCCCACACCCGGACGCTACCCACGCACGTCCCGGCCAGCCCTCTCCTGACCAGGCCGAACACCCTGGAGCAGAGGCCCGTTCCGGCAGGGCCCTCAGCGCGGCGGCGCCGTGAGGGCGCGCACGGTCACGGGCAGCCCGTCGCGGCGAAGGCCAGGAACTGGGTCGCCTCGCGCTGGTCGAAGTTGTCGTCCGAGCCGATCACGAGCGTGCACTCGCCGCTGGCCAGGCGCGGCCCCCAGGCCATGCTCTCCAGGTTCTGCACCGGCCGGCGGAAGGAGCCGAGATCGTAGACCAGCCGCTTGGTCACCGGCCGGTACGGCGCGCCCTGCGACAGGTCGTTCCGGTCCAGCACGTTCGTGGCGTCATGCCGGTCGATCTCGTAGAGCTTCACCCGGTAGCCCACGTCCTGGATCCAGGACCGCTCGAGCGCCAGGTAACGGTAGTCGTCGATGGCCAGGATCTCCGACACCCCGGTGTCGGTCGCCCCGTCGGGCGGGATCGGCGCGACGGGCAGTGGGTCGAGCGGGTAGGCGTACTGGCCGCGCTGGAAGCTCTGGCGCCTCCACACGGTGAGCCGTGCGGGCGAGCCGCGCTCCACCGTGGGCACCGGCCCGTCCTCGTAGCGCGGTCCCTCGGTGACGGCGGTGATCCGCCGGGGGGTGACGGCCAGTCCCTCGAAACCGAAATTACGCCGCGGCCCGCTCTCGGTATCCGTCAGCAGCAAATTCTGGGGCACGCGCAATTCGCCGACATTATGCCCCTTGAGATCCGCCAGGCGCACCCTGGCGGGTGAAATCGGAATGGCCGGATTCCTGCTGTCCGGCCGGTCTCCCTCGTCTCCCCACAGCAGCACTCCGCGCCGCGGGTCGTACCTGATCGACTCGGGGTCGGCCGACCCCGGCCTGCCGTATCCCGGGTACGGAGTGCCGTCGGTCCTGGTCAGCGTCGTGACCCCGGTCAGCCGCACGCCGGTGAACTCCCCCGTCTCCCGGTTGATGTCCAGTCGGCCCGTGTAGTAGCGGGCGGGGTTGTAGCGCCACCGGTCGTCGGAGATGAAGTACCAGGTGCCGGTGGCCGGATCGCGGTCGATGCCCGACAACCCGCCCACGGTGGTCCCCCCGAACCGCATCAAGTGCGGCAACCGCTGCTCCCCGAGAAACCGCGTGATCCGTACGGGCTCCGCCCGCGCCGCCGAGGCGGGAGGGGCGGCGCTCACCACCATCGCGAACGCGACGGCGATTTCCATTGTTCTCCGCGAACGAGCCATATGATCCCCACAATTCCAGGAGCGGAACCGACGGAGAAAATGAAAGCGCGGATCACCGGCCAAGTCCACGGACAAACAACGGCACGCCGCCCATCAAAAAGGGTCAAATCATTCCAAGAAAAGCGCCCGGTATTCTCCCGGGCGCGCACGCCGCCGCATCACCGAAGACGGGTCCCGATGACCGCCGTGGCGTCCAGGTCGTCCGAGCGTGCCACGCGGGCGGTCAGTCCCGCGCGGATGACGGCCTCGGCGGTCGCGGCCGCCTGCTGTTCGCTGGTCTCGACCAGCAGGTGGCCGCCGGGCGCGAGCCATTGCGGCGCTCCGGCGATCACCCGCCGCACGACGTCGAGCCCGTCGCCTCCGCCGTCGAGCGCGACGAGCGGCTCGTGCAGCCGGGCCTCGGACGGCAGCAGCGCGACCGATTCCGAGGGCACGTACGGGGGGCTCGCGATGACGACGTCCACCCGGCCACGCAACGAGGCGGGCAGCGGCTCGTACAGATCGCCCTCGTAGACGTGACCGGCGGCGAGGTTGCGCCGGGCGCAGCGCACGGCGGCGGGGTCGAGGTCGGTGGCGTGCAGCTCGGCCCGCTCCAGCCCCGCGGCCAGTGCCGCCCCCATCGCGCCGGTGCCGCAGCACAGGTCGAGGACGACCGGCGTCCCGGTGACCCGGCGGGCCAGCTCGACGGCCTGCCGGATGAGGAACTCGGTGCGCGGCCTGGGCACGAACACCCCCGGCTCCACGGCCAGCCGCAGCCCGCAGAACTCGGCCCAGCCGAGGACGTGCTGGAGAGGCTCGCCGGCCACGCGCCGCTCGACCATGGCGGCGAGCTCCTCAGGGGTGGCGGCGGTGGAGACGAGCAGTTCGGCCTCGTCCTCGGCGAACACGCAGCCGGCGGCGCGCAGCCTGGTGACGAGGGTAGGGACAGATGACGAGGAAATCGACATGACAGCCTTTCGGGACGCCATGGGCGCTCCCGCGGTCACCTAGCCCGGTCGCGGGGAGGGAGCACCCAGCCTGACACAGCGTTGATGGGTCTCACCTCCTCAGGACGATCTGTCCGAGAGAGTACCAGAGCCTTTCTCGGGCACCTTTCCCTGACGCCGGCGCGCTCCCGGGTCATCTCTGTGACGGAAAGGCCATGTCAGAGAGGCGGTCCGCCGGGGTACTTCCTTACGCAGCGGGCATGATCGCCACTGCCAGGAGGTCCCCATGAAACCCCTCGCCCGGCACGTCCTGCCGGTGCTGGTCGTGCTCGGGCTGGCCGCCGCCGGGTGTGGGGAGGCCGGAGCGTGGCGAGCCACGACCAGCGCCACTGCCTCTCCTGTCCCCACATCCGCATCGACCAGCGCCACGGTCTCGCCGCCCGAGCCCACCGCCTCGCCGGCCGGATCCACCGGCGCGTCCCGCCCCAGCGACGGCCTGGTCGCCGGTCGCTACCAGCCGCTGTGGCCGTTCTCCGACCCGGACGAGGTGGCGGCGTGGCGGCGCGCGTACCTCAAGGACGGCCGCGGGTCGTGGCACCTCGACGCGCGCCGTACCGCGCTCGCCTTCGCCCGCGACTACCTCGGCTTCACCGAGATCGACCGGGTCGCCAAGACCGTCGAACAGGGCGCCCACGCGCGGGTGCACGTCGGCTACCGCGGCGAGGAGGGCCCGCGACCGCTGGTCGCGGCCGTCGTACACCTGGTCAGGTACGGCTCGGGCGGGGACGCGCCGTGGGAGGTGGTCGGCACGGACGACACCACGCTCTCGCTCACCAGGCCCGGGTACGGCGCCGCCGTGCGATCCCCGCTGACGGTGGGAGGGCGGATCTCGGGCGTGGACGAGAGCATCAGGGTCCAGGTGCGGCAGCCGGGCTCGCCCGCGCCGGTGGGGGAGACGTGCTGCGTGAGCGCCGGCGGGAGCGACTCGCCGTGGTCGGCCCGGGTCTCCTTCGCGGCGGAGCCGGGGCGGACGCTGACCATCGTGGCCTCCACCGGCGGCCACCTGGCGGCCGTCGAACGCTTCGCGGTGACGGGCGTGAGCCTCGCGATGTCCTGAACGCCCACGCCCGCCGCACCTGCGACGAGATCACGGGCCTGCCGGCCGAAGCGGTGGCGGCGGGGCACTCCGGACCCACCTGACCGGCCAGGTGCGGTAAAGGTCGCCGCGTACTAGCTGGATGTCGCCGGTTGATCGGTTAGCCTCGGCATCGGGGAGCAGGTGCGGACGTGCCGCCCGCCGCCGGGGCCGAGGACCGTAACGCAACGAGGTGCTCATGAGCGAACTGGAAAACGCCTCGACGGAGAGCGGGTCGCTGGCCGAGCTCGCCAGGAAGCACGGGCTGCGCCCCGCCATCGCGCGGCCGATGCTCTCCCTGTACATACGCCGGCTGTGGGAGCGACGGCATTTCATCCTGACGTACGCGACCTCGCGCAACGTCTCCAAGTACTCGGGTTCGGCCCTGGGGCAGCTGTGGCAGATCCTCACCCCGCTGCTGAACGCGGCCATCTACTACGTGATGTTCGGCCTCATCCTGGGCGGCAGCAAGAACGTCCACAACTACCCGGCGTTCCTGCTCACCGGGATGTTCGTCTTCACGTACACGCAGCGGACCGTCACCGCGGGCGCCAAGTCGATCTCCGGGAACCTGTCGCTGATCCGCGCCCTGCACTTCCCGCGGGCGTCGCTGCCGCTGGCGTACACGATCCAGGAGCTGCAGCAACTGGTCATCTCCATGGGAGTGCTGCTGCTGATCGTGATGCTCACCGGGGAGCTGCCCACGTGGTTCTGGCTGATGATGCCGATCGTGCTGCTGCTGCAGACGTCGTTCAACATCGGGGCCGGGCTCGTGCTCGCCAGGATGGGCGCATCGCTGCGCGACCTGAGCCAGCTGCTGCCGTTCATCATGCGGACGTGGCTGTACGCGTCCGGGGTGTTCTTCGCCATCCACGACAAGGTCGTCAACAGCGCCGGCCTGCCGGAATGGGTGGCCACGGTGATGTACCTGAACCCGGCGGCCTCCTACATCGAATGGATGCGCGACATCCTCATCGGGAGCCACGATCCGCCGCGGACGGTGTGGGTGTCGTGCGTGTTCTGGGCGGTGTTCGCGCTGATCTTCGGGTTCTGGTACTTCTGGCGGGCCGAGGACCGTTACGGGCGGGGATGAAGGGCTAGGCCCGGTGGGTTGGAGCAGGGGAACGAACGTCCCCGTTTCCCCCGAGGAGATCCCATGAGCGCGCCCATCGACGACCGCCCCGTTCGCCAGCTCCGGCTGGTGGTGGAGGCCGAGGATTACGAGGCCGCGGTCGCCTTCTACCGCGACGTGCTGGGGGACCAGGCGGTCCGCGGTCAGCGCCATCTCGCTCATCAGATGGCTGGAGACCAGCA
>NZ_JBFAMX010000207.1:0-16461 GCF_040659615.1 Nonomuraea sp. NPDC049784 | reverse complement strand
GCTCGCTCTTGGCGGCCAGCCGGTAGTAGGCCTCCGCGCCCTCGGGATCGCGGCCGGCGTCCAGGTAGAGGCCCATGCAGTACGCAGAGTCCGCGTGGCCGCCTCTGGCCGCGTACTCCCACCAGCGCAGGGTCTCGTTGTCATCGCCCGCGGCGTAGGCCAGGAAGCCCAGGTCGTGTGCCGAGGTCAGGTCGCCGTCGGCGGCCGCCCTGCGGTGCCACTCCCGTGCCGCCCCCAGTTCGCCCGTGTCCTCACACATCAGCGCCAGCCTGCGGGCCGCCGCCTTGGACCCGCCGTGGGCCGCCTGCTCGTACCAGCGCCTGGCACCCTCGGCGTCGCCGCACTGCTCCAGCAGGAGCGTCGCCAGGTTGGCCGCGGCCTCGGCGTCGCCGGTGCCGGCCGCGAACTCGTACCAGGTGACCGCATCCTCGAGGCTGCCGTGCTTCTCGTGCCAGACGCCCAGGTTGTAGGCGCTGTCGACGTTGCCGGCGGCGGCCGCCCGCTCCCACCAGAGCTTGGCGGCCGCGCGGTCGCCATGCTGGGCATAAAGTTTGCCGAGCCGGTGCGCGGCCTGCGCGTCACCCGCACGCGCGGCGGCCAGCAGCTCGGGCTCGTCTCCCACGCGCGGCGCCGGTATGGACGGCGCCGCCACCTCTCCTTGCCAGGCCATGGCGACCAGAGTGGCACGTGATCGCGTGATTGCGAACAGTAATCGCCGACACGGCTCTACGAGAAGTTGATGAAGCCGGTGTACATGCCCATCCCGCACACGTACCGCAGCGATCCCCGCGGCCGTGGCGCCAGGCGCACGGTGGCTGGCAGCGCGACGTCGCGACCGTCGATCGTGACGGTGCCCGTGCATCCCCGGTCCACCAGCTTGAACACCACATCGACGGGCACGCCCGCGCGTGCCGTCACGATGGCCGGGCGGTAGCCCTCGCGGGTGGCCCAGACGGTCACGGTCTGCGCGCCGGGCCCGGACACGGCGGATGAAGGGGTTCCGCCGATCCAGCCGCCCAGATTGAGGCCGGCGCCGATGGTCCATAACCCGGCGATGATCGCCACGACCCCGGCGAGCCGGGCCAGCCGGGTGCGGGAGACGCGCCGCAACACGTAGCCGAGCAGCGCGAACGCCGGAGCGGTGCCGACCACGAACCCCGCCATGGCCGCCGCCCCCGCCACCGGGGAGCCGCTGGAGATCGCGATCATCTCCATGCCGAGCGTCACCCCGCAGGGCACGAGGATGGTGGCCGCACCCAGCAGGGGCGCCTTGTACCGCGAAGGGGCGTCCGCAGGTGCCGGGGCCGCGCAGTGCCCCCGCCGCATCAGCCGGACCGCCAAGACGACCACCGTGACGCCGGCTACCACGAGCAGCGCCGCCCGCGCCGGGGGCGGCAGGCTGACGGCCGAGCCGAGCAGCCCGAGCAGCGCTCCGGCCGCGGTGTACGAGGCCAGCCGCCCCGCCAGGAACCAGCCGACCAGCGCGGGATCGCGCCCGTGGCAGCCGTCGACCAGGCCCATGAGCAGCCCGCCCTGCGCTGCCGTGCACGTGGCCGTCCCCGCCACGAGCCCGGCGGCGACGCCACCGGCGAGCAGCGTGGCGGTGCTCACCGGTGGCTCAGTGGACGAGCGTCAGCGCGACGGACCGCATACCTGTCCCCGCTTTCTACGATTCCGGTACACGCAACGTAACGCGGCATCCCGAATGCGGCCAGTGACAGTAGTTGCACCGTTAGTGATGTTTAGGATGATCCGCCCCTGAGAACAGACATCCTTTCGAAGTACTCGTCGTCGCTCATCTCGCCGCGGGCGTACCGTTCGGAGAGGATCTGCTCCGCGGACGCTGTAGGCGAGGCCGGGGCGGGCGTGTGGCGCGGCCCCCACCAGCCCCTGCGGCGGGCGGTGATGGCGAGCGCGACGATGGCGACCCAGAACAGGCCCCAGAAGAACGGGATGATCGGCCAGAAGCTGTGCATGTCTCCTCCTCGGTTTGTGTCTCCAGGGTCCGCCGGAGGAGGGGTTCGCCGAATCGCACGTCAGGCCCTGTTCCGGGTCCGCCCCAGGGAGTGTTCATGCGGGCCGCCCGTACGCCTGCGGGTGTAGCGCGCCGGTGCGTTTCATCGTCCGCAAGACGGGGGCGCTCTCGAGCGTCTGGACGGCGTCCAGCGGCTGCCGGTCGATGACGCCTTCCCCGACTCGTTCGTGGACGCGCTGCTCGACGGCTACGCGCAGATGCTCGACAGCCCGCCGCCGGTCCTGACGAACACGGTCGAGGAAGTGACGGGACGGCCCGCGCGGTCCTTCGCCGAATGGGCGAAGGACCACGCGGGAGACTTCTAGGGCGCCACCACCATCGCGCTGCCGCCGCCACGGCGGATGGGCTCGGCGACGGCCTGGATCCGGCCGCTGCCGACGAACTCCAGCCCGGTGGCCGCCCCGATCTCGGGGTTGAGTGCGAAGCTGTGCCCCTTGGCCTCAAGCCCGGCCCGGTACTTGTCCAGGAACGCCTGCTCGGCCTGCGTCTGCGCGGTGTTGCGCTGGGTGGCGCGGGGCGCGGCGAGCGCGTCGGGCAGGCTCATCCCGAACTCGTACCGGTTGACCAGGATCTGCAGCACGGTCGTGATGATGGTCGAGCCGCCCGGCGACCCGACCGCCAGCACCGGCCTGCCGTGCTCGAACACCAGCGTGGGCGACATCGACGAGCGCGGACGCTTGCCGGGGCCGGGCAGGTTGGGGTCGCCGGGCGCCGGGCCGAACGTGAAGTCGGTCAGCTCGTTGTTGAGCAGGACGCCGCGACCCGGCACCACGATGCCGTTGCCGCCGGTGGACTCGATGGTCAGGTTGTAGGCGATCACGTTGCCCCAGCGGTCGGCGACGACGAGGTGGGTGGTCTCGGGGCCTTCGTCCGCGACCGGGGTGGAGCTGCCGCTGGGCTGGGCGCAGGGCTCGTAGGAGCCGTCCGGGTTGCCGGGCGCCGCCGGGTGGGCCATCGCCCTGTCGCCGATCAGGCAGGCCCGCTCCTTGGCGAACCCGTCGGAGAGCAGCTCCTTGAGCGGCACGCCGGGGATGTCGCCGACGTACTTGCCCCGGTCGGCGAAGGCCAGCCTGGACGCTTCCAGATATTGGTGGAGCCCCACGAGCGGATCGGTGGACGGGGGCAGGGCCTCGAGGATGTTGAGGGCCTCGCCGACCGTCGAACCGCCGGAGGATGGCGGCGCCATGCCGTACACGTCCTTGCCCTCGTAGGTGACCTTGGTGGGCTCGCGCAGGAGCGCGCGGTAGGCGCGCAGGTCGGACAGCTCCATCAGGCCCGGCCTGATGTTGCGGGTGCTGCCGGGGGTGACCGGCGGCTGCTTGACCGTGGCCACCACCTCCTTGCCCAGCTGCCCTCCGTACAGCCAGCCGGGGCCGCGCTTGCCGAGCTCACGGTACGTGGCCGCGAGCTCGGGGTTCCTGAACACCGAGCCGACGGGCGGCGGGGCGCCGTTCGGGAGGTACAGCTTGGCCGTGGAGGTGAAGTCCTTGAACCGGTCCTGGTTCGAGGCGGTCTGGTCGTAGAAGGTCTGGTCGACGACGAAGCCCTTGGAGGCCACCTCGATCGCGGGCTGGAGTGCCTCTTTGAGCGAGATCGTGCCGAATTTGCGGAGGGCCAGGTCCCAGTTCGCGGCCGTGCCGGGGATGCCCGCCGACAGGCCGCTGGTGACGCCCTCATCGAACGGGATGCCCTCGAAGGTGGTCGAGGTCATGGCCTGTGGAGCGGTCTCGCGGCCGTCGATCGTGAAGACCTTGCGCTGCCTGGCGTCGTAGTACACCATGAAGCCGCCTCCGGTCAGGCCCGCGGAGTACGGCTCCGTGACGCCCAGCACCGCGCCCGCGGCGACGGCGGCGTCAACGGCGTTGCCGCCCTTCCTGAGCACGGCGATGGCGGCCTTGCTGGCATCGAGGTCGACGGTGGCGACGGCGCCGCCGTACCCCTCCGCGACCGGCACTTTCTGTTGCGGAGCCGCCAGCGCGGGCGGGGCCGACACAAGCGAGACGAGGACTGCTACTGCGGGAACGATCACTCGGCGCATGTTCCCTACGATGGCCCACGTACGCCCATCGCGGTAGGGCCCCCTCACACGCAGGGGTGATGCGCTGGTCAGGAGCCTGGCCTAGCGTAGGGCTGTGCGTGGGAAGTATGGCTTCGACCCCTATATGGCCCTCATCGTGGCGGCCGCCCAGTTCGTCATAGGCATGGGCGCGTCCTGGGGGCAGAAGGAGTTCAGGGTGCCGCTCGCCGGCCACCCGTATGGCTTCGCGCTGCTGCTGGTCGGGCCGCTGGCGATCCTGCTGCACCGCCGCTTCCCGCTGATCACCACCGCCGCCGCGCTCGCCGCGAGCGACCTCTTCCTGGCCGCCGGATATCCCTACGGCCCCAGCTTCATCAGCCCGGGGGTCCTGCTGTTCCTGCTGGTCACGCGCGGTAAGCGGTTGATGGCCTGGTCCATGGCGGCGATGACGCTGCTGTCTTTCATCACCTATGCGTGGCTGGACGGCCACCGCGACCTCTTCCACAGCGTGTGGATCCTGACGTTCATCATGCTCTTCATGGTCGTGGCCGAACTGGTCAGGATCGTCAGGGAACGCCGGGCCGAGCGGGAGCGCATCGCCGAGGAGGAGGCCAGGCGGCAGGCCAGCGAGGAGCGCCTGACCATGGCACAGGAGTTGCACGACGTGCTCGCGCACAACATCTCGCTCATCCACGTCCAGGCGTCCACCGCGCTCCACCTCATCGACGACAACCCGGAACAGGCCAGGACCGCTCTGTCCACCATCAAGACGGCGTCCAAGGAGGTTCTGGGCGAGATGCGCTCAGTCCTGAACGTCCTGCGCGAAGGCGCCCCCCGTTCCCCCACGGCCGGGCTCGACCGCCTCGACGACCTGATCGAGCGCTCGGGCATGGACGTGACGCTCAAGCGCGTCGGCTCGCGCCCGCTGCCGCCGCAGGTGGAGCGGGCCGCGTACCGCATCGTGCAGGAGTCGCTCACCAACGCCGCCAGGCACGCGCCCGGGTCGTCGGTGAGCGTGCGCCTGGAGTACGGCGAGCGCGAGCTGACCATCCACGTCGCCGACACGGGCGCGACGACCGCTCCCGTACTGTCCGAGGCCGGCAGCGGCAACGGCATCCCCGGCATGCGCGAGCGGGCCTCCGCCCTGGGCGGCACGCTGGTCGCGGGGCCCCTGTCCATCAATGGGGGCATGGGTTTCCAGGTCGAGGCCCGGCTGCCACTACCCGAGGAGACTTCATGATCAAGGTGCTGCTGGCCGACGACCAGGCGCTGGTCCGCGCGGGCTTCAAGGCGCTGCTGAACGCCCAGCCGGACATGACCGTGGTGGCCGAGGCCTCCGACGGCGCCGAGGCGGTGCGGCTGGCGGGCGAGCACCAGCCGGACGTGGTGTTGATGGACATCCGCATGCCGGGCACCGACGGCCTGACCGCCACCCGCCAGATGCCGCCGGGGCCGCACATCATCATCCTGACGACGTTCGAGCTGGACGAGTACGTCTTCGAGGCGCTGCGCGGCGGGGCCAGCGGCTTCCTGGTCAAGGACACCGAGCCCGCCGAGCTGATCCAGGCGGTCCGGGTGGTGGCGGCGGGGGAGGCGCTGCTGTCGCCGAGCGTGACGCGCCGCCTGATCGCCGAGTACGCCTCCCGCGCGAAGGAGCCGGTCGCCGCCGCCGGGCTCGACCAGCTCACCGAGCGTGAACGCGAGGTGCTCGGCCTGGTCGGTACCGGCATGACGAACGACGAGATCGCGGCCAAGCTGTTCATGTCGCCGGCGACCGCGAAGACGCACGTGAGCCGGGCCATGATGAAGCTGCACGCCCGCGACCGTGCCCAGCTCGTTGTGATCGCCTACGAGTCGGGCCTGGTCAAGCCCGGCTGGCTGTGAGACGTGTTCATGGCCTCACTCCGTGAGGCGGGCTCGGTCGCCGAACCACTCCTGGGCCGCTTCCGCGAGCCCGTCCTTCCCTGCCCAGGCGACGTACCCGTCGGGGCGGATCAGCAGCGCGTCGGCGGGCGGGTCGTCGGCGCGGGCCCTGACCACGTCGATCCAGTCGTCGTCGAGCACCGGGCCGCCGCCCAGGTCGAGGAGCACGGGCCGCCCCCGTCGCATCAGCTCGGCCAGCCGCCGCCCGTCGGACAGCGTCAGGTCGGGGGCGAACCGGCCGGCCAGCGGGTGCGACACCGCATCTGGGGCTGCGTGAGGGCCACGAGCCGGGCCGTACCGGACGCCCGAGTCCTGCAGCAGCCCGGCCAGGTGGCGCAGCGGCTGCTCGAAGGAGAACACCTCGGTGAGCAGCTCGCGCAGCGCCGCGCCGTCCTCGCCCTCCACCCGGTCGATCGCGGCCTGCGCGCGGGTCTGCACGAGCGTGCGCGCGGCCACCGGCCGCCGCTCGGACTCGTACGTGTCCAGCAGCCCCTCAGAGGACCGGCCGCGGAGCACTGCGGCCAGCTTCCAGCCGAGGTTGGCCGCGTCCGTCATGCCCACGTTGAGCGCCGAGCCGCCCGCCGGGAACAGGTGGGCGGCGTCCCCCGCGAGGAACACCCGGCCCGCCCGGTAGCGCTCGGCGAGCCTGGCCTGGGAGACCGTGCTCGACAACCAGATCGGCTCGCCCAGCTCCAGATCCCTGCCCACCACGCGGCGCACGGCCGCGCGGAAGTCCTCGATCGTCGTGGGGCCCTCCGGCGGCTCCCCTTTCTCGCGCACCCCGGCGACGAGCACGCCCTGGTGGAGCGACGTGAGCAGCAGGCGGCCGTGCGGGGTGCGGGTCCAGCCCTGCTCCAGGCCGTCGAACTGCGGTGACTCGAACACGTTCACGTCCGTGCGGAAGTGCCCGAGCCGCAGCGGCTCGTCGTCGGTGGTGCCTGGGAAGCCGATCCCGGCCAGCTCCCGGACCAGGCTGTGCCCGCCGTCACAGCCCACGACGTAGCGGGCCCGCAAGCTGCCGTTGACCGTCACCCCCTCAGCGTCCTGGGCCAGCGAGCGCACCTCGTAGCCCCGCCTGATCTCAACTCCGAGCTCGGCCGCGCGCTCGGCCAGCAGGCGCTCGATCCGCGGCTGCTGGATCAGCAGCAGCTGTAACGGCATGTCGTCGAGGCCCGCGAAGCGCAGCGGCACCGAGCCGAACGGGAACCCGGGCGCCCGCCCCGCGAATGGGCTGCCCGCGCTGAAGCGCTCCAGCAGGCCCCGGTGGTCGAGGAACTCGATGATCTGCCCGCCCAGGCCGTTGGCCCTGGGCAGCTCGCTCGGCTTCGTCCTCTTCTCCAGCACGATCGGGCGGGCGCCGGCAAGACCCAGCTCGCACGCGAGCATGAGCCCCACGGGCCCCGCCCCCACGATCAGCACGTTCTCCATGCCTGTCAGGCTAGATTGACAAATTCTCGGCTGTCAAGCTAGCCTGACAAGCGTGGACGTAACAGAGCTCTCCGAACGGATCAGGTCGAACGATCCGGCCATGGGGCTGCGGGCGGTGGGCGCGCTGCACCGGCTGGCCGAGCAGGTAGAGGCGGTGTCGGTGGCGCTGGCCAGGGAGCAGGGCTGGACCTGGGAGCAGATCGGCGACGCACTCGGCATGTCGCGGCAGTCCGTGCACGCCAAATACGGGAAGTGAGGGTTTCGCGATGTTGGGCTTTGAGAAGAGCCGGTTCGGGATGATCGTCAAGGCCGCGTTCGACGAGGCCAGGCAGCGGGGCGACCGCCGGCTGGGCACCGAGCACCTGCTGCTCGGCGCTCTGCACGACGCGGACCTCGCCCGGGCGATCGGCGTGGACGTGACGGGCGGGCGGGCCGCGCTCGAGGAGCTGGACCGGGCGGCGCTGCGCATGCTCGGACTGGAGGTCGGCGACATGCCGCGGACGCCGCGCAAGCATCCGCAGGTCCCCGGCACCGCGCTCACGTCGAGCGCCCGCGCCGTCATCAACCAGGCCATCAAGGCAACGACAATGAAGACCAGGTCGGCCGAGGCGCCGCGGCAGCTGGTGCTCACCCTGCTCGCGCAGGGGCGGCCCGATCCGGTCGCGCAACTGATCGACAAGCTCGGCATCGACCGGGCGGCGGTGCGCGGCCGCGTCGCCTGACGGAAATTTGGTTGAACATGCGGCGGGCCCGCTGACATGGTCAGAGGATGCGCCGCACGTACGACGACCTCGTCCAGGAGGCCGCCACGGTCTCCGTGGACGGGTGGGACTTCTCCTGGCTCGACGGCCGGGCCAGCGAGGAGCGGCCCTCCTGGGGCTACGCCAGGCTGCTCGGAGAGCGGATGGCGGGGGCGCGAGCCGCTCTCGACATCCAGACCGGCGGGGGCGAGGTCCTCGCCGGCGTGCCGAAGCTGCCGCCGGTGGCCGTGGCCACCGAGTCCTGGCCGCCCAACCTCGCGCTCGCCGCGTCCCGGCTGCGACCGCGGGGGGCTCGGGTGGTGGCCGACGACGACAGGTCATGCCTGCCGTTCAGGGGCGGGACCTTCGACCTGGTGACCAGCCGCCACCCCGTGCGGACGTGGTGGGACGAGATCGCCCGCGTGCTGCGGCCCGGCGGGGCCTACTTCTCCCAGCAGGTCGGCCCCAGGAGCGTCTTCGAGCTGGCCGAGTTCTTCCTGGGGCCGCTGGACGGCTCGGCCCGAGATCCCAAGGATGCCGAGGAGGCGGCGGAGTCCGTCGGGCTGGAGGTCGTGGACCTGCGGTTCGAGCGGTTGCGGATGGAGTTCCACGACGTCGGGGCGGTGATCTACTTCCTGCGGAAGGTGATCTGGATCGTGCCGGGGTTCTCGGTCGAGCGCTACGCGGCCAGGCTGCGCGAGCTGCACGACCGGATCGAGGCGGAGGGGCCGTTCGTCGCCCACTCCTCACGGTTCCTCATCGAGGCCAGGCGGCCCGCTCAGTAGATGAGCTCGTACGCGTCCGGCTTCACCTTCCTGGTACGCGCCCAGTACTCGAAGGTGAAGCCCGGCCAGATCGTCCGGTTCACTCCGTGCTCGTCCAGATACCACGAGGTGCAGCCGCCCGTGTTCCAGACGAGGGGGTCGAGCCGTTCGCGCAGGCGGTGGCTGAACGCCCGCTGCGCCCCCGGCTTGACCTCGACGGCCCTGGCCTGGGTCCTGGAGAGCAGGCGCAGGCAGTCGATGACGTAGCGGACCTGCGACTCGATCATGAACACGACCGAGCTGTGCCCGAGGCCCGTGTTGGGCCCGAGCAGGAAGAACAGGTTGGGGAAGCCCGTCGTGGTGATGCCGTAGTAGGTCTCGATGCCGTCCTGCCAGGCGTCCTGCAGCTTCAGCCCGCCCCTGCCGACGATGTGCTGGTCCTGCAGCGCGTCCACGACCTTGAAGCCGGTGCCGTAGATGATCACGTCGACCTCGTGCTCGGTGCCGGAGGCGTCCACGATCGAGTGCGGCCTGATCTCGGTGATCCCATCTGTGACAAGCTCGACATTTTCCCTGGTCAGGGCCGGGTAGTAGTCGCTGGAGACGAGGATGCGCTTGCAGCCGATCAGGTAGTCGGGGGTGAGCCTGCGGCGCAGGCCGGGGTCGGGGACCTGGGCTTCGAGGTGCCTGCGGGCCAGCTTCTCGTGGACCTTCATGAGGCGGGGGTCGATGGCGAAGCCGAGCGCCCTCGACTCCAGAGCCCAGTAGAGGGCGCCGCGCATGGTCCTGGCCAGGCCGGGCGTGCGGAGGACGCGGCGCATGGCCGGCGAGAACGGGAAGTCCGGCTTGGGGTGGATCCACGGGGGCGTGCGCTGGAAGACGGTCAGGCTGCCCGCGATCGGGGCGATCTGGGGGACGAACTGGATGGCGGAGGCGCCGGTGCCGACGACGGCCACGCGCTTGCCGGTCAGGTCGATCGAGTGGTCCCATTCGGCGGAGTGGAAGGCGGGGCCGGCGAAGGACTCGCGCCCCGGAATTTCGGGAAATTTCGGGATATGTAGGGCGCCGATGGCGGAGACCACGGCGTTCGTGCGGGAGGTCTCGCCGTCGTCCGTGGTGACCGACCAGTCCCGCCCGGCGTCGTCGTATTCGAGGGCGACTACGCGCTTGCCGTACCTGATGTGCGGGGTGACGCCGTACTTGTCCGCGCACGATCGCATGTAGTCCCAGATCTCCTCCTGCGGGGAGAACATCCGCGACCAGTCCGGGTTCAGCTCGTACGAGTAGGAGTACATGTGCGAGGGCACGTCGCACGCGCAGCCGGGATAGGTGTTGTCGCGCCAGGTGCCGCCCAGCTCGGCGGCCTTCTCCAGGATGACGAAGTCGTGGAACCCCGCCTCCTTGAGCTTGATGGCCATGCCGATCCCGGCGAACCCGGACCCGATGATCGCCAACCCTGGCATTGGACCTCCCGGGGCGCGCGCTTATTGGACGCTATATCCAATATAAGGAGCGCTTCCTCCCGAGGTCCAGAGTTAGCCCTGTCACAGCACCCGTCGGAGTGGCGCTGACCCGTCGCCGATGGTGCGATGCACGTGCGTGCTTCGGGGGAACTCGACCGAACGCCGAGAACCCGCCACGGCCTCCGCGGCGGGTAGATCCTGTTCTGTGGCCTACTGCAGCAGGAGGAAGGCGGCGACGCCGACGATCACGATCGCGACGACGACCGCGATGATGGGCACGAGGGGCGACTTCTTGGGCGGGGCAGCGGCTTCCTGCTCGCGGCGCTGCGCGAAAGCCTTGAACTGCTGGGTGTTGCCCGCCGGGTCGATATGCTGGTCAGACATGGCCAGCAGCCTAGCGTGAGAGCCTGTGCCATTTGCGTCGTTTGGCGGGATCTCTAAGGGTCGAGCTTCGTCGGACCCCTGCAGTGGTCCGCTGAAACGCGGCCCACCGAGGGGCGGGCTGATTAGGGGACCGCCCCACCCGGCGGATAGCTTTGAAGCATGCTCAGGACCCTGCTCTCTCCCCGTGTCATGGGGTTGCACCTGCTCACGGCAGTGGTCCTTGTCGCGTTCATCCTGCTCGGGCGCTGGCAGCTCGGCGTTTTCCAGGACTCGGGAAAGCCCCACGCCTCCGTGGATCCGGGCCCCGTCACGGTCGGCACGCTCGCTCCTGTGGGCCCGCAGCTGAGCGGTGAGGTCGTGGGCCGCAGGGTCACGGCGGAGGGCGTCTATGAGCCCGGCCGCCAGCTCCTGGTCGCCGACCGGCGGGCCGACGTCGACGCTCCGGGCGGCAACGTCTCGCGCGACCGCGGCTACTGGGTGCTCACGCCGCTCAGGCTCGACGACGGCACGCTCATGCCGGTCATACGGGGCTGGACGGCCAAGGCCGATGACCCGGCGGTCGCCGCGGTGCCGCAGGGCAGGGTCACGGTGCCCGGGCGGCTGCGCCCGCAGCAGGGCACCGACAGCGTGCAGCGGCGCGCGGAGGGGTTGCCTGCCGGCCAGGTGCAGACGGTGTCCACGGGCGAGCTGGTCAACCTGTGGAGCGGTCAGAAGGTGCGCACCGGCTATGTCGTGGCGCAGCCGCCGTCGGGCTCGTTGACGCAGGTCAAGGTCCAGCCGCCGGAGGTGGGCGGCACGCTGACCTGGCGTAACCTGGCGTATGCGGCCAACTGGTGGATCTTTGCTGGATTCGCCGTGTTCATGTGGTTCCATTTCGTACGCGACGCCGTACGAAGCGATCGGGACCGTGCCAAGTCCCCTGAGATGGCTCTGGAAGGTTAATCGTGGAATCGGCTCTGAAGCCCTTCCGGGTGCTCGCGTACGTGGTGGGCGTCATGCTGCTTGTGCTCTGCGTGGCCATGGTGATCCGTTACGGCTTCGACAACCCGGCGATGTCGAAGATCATCGCGCCCATTCACGGCGGGCTCTACATGATCTACCTGGTCACGGTCATGAACCTGGGCATGAAGGCGCGCTGGACGTGGCAGTACATGCTCGGCGTCATGGTCGGGGGCACGGTGCCGTTCCTGTCGTTCTTCGTCGAGCGCAAGGTGACCCAGCGCGTGCTGGCGGCCCAGGCGGCGGCGACCGCCCAGGCCTGAACGCGGCGGAGGCCCCCCGGGCCCCCGCCGCCGGGGCTCAGCTCAGTGGCCGATGCCGCGCCTGCGGGCCCTCTTGAGCCGCTCGCGCTGCGACGGGTCGAGCATCAGGTAGCCGACCACGGGGGCGGCGACCACGCCGAGGATGACCAGCAAGGTGATCCATCCGGCCCCGAAGAAGATCAGCGAGAGCAGGACCGCGGCGCCTGCGCCAATGGCGTACTTCTGGACTGGCGACATACTCAACTTCCTCCGAACACGGAGCGCACGCCCCGCCTCTCCCACATTCTGCGTCGCCTGACCAACGAGTGAACCCATCACCTTGGTTCCGCTCGCGATGTATCTCAATCTTTACGCGTCTGCTGTAGCGACTCGAGTTCACGGCGGAGCTCGTCCGGGGTGGGACGTTCCAAGGGGTTGCCGGACAGCAGGCGGAACAGGACGGGAGCCAGCGCGCCGGCCCTGGTCAGCGGCGCGCCCGGCGCGGGTGGCACGCCCTCGACGGCGGTGAAGAGCGTGGCGCCCAGCGACCACAGGTCGGCTGCCAGGGTGTGGGTGGCCTCCGGGGCCGTGTAGGCCGCGAGAGTCCCCGACCTCAGCAGCGGGATCAGCCGCGCCCGGCCCTCGGCGTCGAGGAGGACGTTGCCCGGCTGCACCCCGCCGTGGAACGTGTCCGCGGCCTGGAGCTGGTCGATCAGGGAGAGCCCGATCGCGGCCACCTCGGGGACCGGCAGCGGCCCCGCCGTCTGGACGATCACGTCCAGCGGGCGGTCCACGGACAGGAGGTCCAGGGTCTCGCGTATCACGTCCGGCGGTGGCGGGCCCGACGGGTGGAGCATGGCTCTGAGCAGCGACCTGAGCGGATCCGCGCCCTCCGCGGGCACTTGTCCCGGCGGGCGCCCCTCCACCGCGAAGTGCAGCGTGGCGGCCAGGGACCACATGTCGGCGGAGGGCAGCATGCTGAGGCTGGGGAAGCCGAAGCCGGTCAGCACCGCGCGACCGGTCGGGGTGAGCAGGACGTTGCCCGGCTCGACGCGCCCGTGCACGATCCCGGCCTCGTGCGCGACCGTCAGGGCCGACAGGACGCAGACGCCCACCCTGGCCGCCTGTGCCATCGGCAGCGGGTGGCGCGAACGTACGGTCTGCTCCAGCGACGCTCCGGACACGAACTCCATGACCAGCCACGGCGTGCGGTCCTCGATCACCACGTCCAGCACCCGCACGATGGAGGCGTGCCGCAGCCCGGACGCCCTGCGCGCCTCCTGCAGCGCGGCGTCGCGCAACTCGGCCGGCACCCGTAGCTCTCTGACCGCGACGTCACGGTGCTCCGACTCGTCGAAGGCCAGGCGGACGGATCCCGCGCCCAGGGGGTTGAGCAGCCGGTACCTCCCGGCCAGCTTCCTGGTCTCACCCATGTCGAGGTGCACGATAGCGTACGGCCGTCACGATGGATCACCGGCCAGCCAGGCCTCGTGAGCGTCGAACAGTTTGCGCCAGAGCTTCTCCTTCTCCTGGGCGCTCACGTCGTCGAGAGGCAGCAGGAAGATGTCCGCCAGCGCCGCGAAGTAGTCCCGCGCGTTGTCCAGGGTGACCGAGAGGGCCTTGCCGCCGATGCGGCTCAGCACGAGCCCGCGCACGATGTCCACGCCGTACGCGTCCCGCCGCACGACCGTGGCCGTGCGCACGAAGCCGGACGTCGGTGAGGTGGTCAGGTGCCGGTGCATATCGACGAACGCCGACATGTCCGTGGGGGCCGGGTCGAAGTCCATGCCCTGGAACGAACCACTCGGATCATGCTCGAATCGCCAGCCGCCCGGCGCGACCTCCGACGGGCGCAGGCCGTACTCGAAAGGACCTTGCCGGTACGTGCCCGCGATCAGGGGGAGCGGCCCGTGGAGCGCGTCGCCGAGCCCCAGGTCGACCAGCCACTCGCCGCCGGGATTGTCCTCCGACGGGAGGCCCCGCACGGTGAGCACCAGGTGGTTGGCGGTGATGCCGGGCTCTGCGCCGCGGTTCTGGACGCCGCCGACGTGCCTGGTCACGTCGTAGCCCAGCGTCCTGAGCAGCTCGGAGAACGCGCCGTTGAGGTGGTAGCAGTAGCCGCCGCGGCCCCGGATGATGCGCTCTGCTGACTCGAGGGGATCGACGGTGGTGGTGCGGCCGAGCCAGATCTCCAGCGCCTCGTAGGAGACCTTCTCGATGTGCGCGATGTGGAGCGCTCGCAGGTTGTCCGCGCTGGTGGGGGCGTTGAGCAGGTCGGGCAGGCCGATGCGGCTGAGGTATCCAGCGGTGTTCACCAGCCAAGTCTGCACTGTTTGTGCACAGATTTAGGAGTGTCGTCTGCACAGGGCGCTTCTAGGCTTTCGTACGTGGCAGAGCAGCGACGCATCCTCGTGGTCGAGGACGATGAGACGATCGCGCTGGCCGTACGGAACCGGCTGGCCGCCGAGGGCTTCGACGTCAGGGTGGCCGGCGACGGGCAGAACGCCCTGATCCAGTACGGCAGAGCGGAGCCTGACCTGGTGATTCTCGACCGGCTGCTGCCGGGGCTCGACGGGTTAGAGGTGTGCCGCAGGATGCAGGCGGCCAGGCCTGTGCCCGTGCTCATGCTGACCGCACTCGGCGAGGAGACCGACGTGCTGGTCGGGCTCGGGGTGGGGGCCGACGACTACCTGGCCAAGCCGTTCAGCATGCGCGAGCTGGTGGCCAGGATCCACGCGCTGCTGCGCAGGGTCGAGCGGGCGGCCCAGCTCGCGGCCGAGGACACGGTGATCAGGGTGGGCGAGGTGGAGATCGACACGGCGGCCCGCCGGGTGTTCGTGGGGGGTGCGGAGGCGCAGCTCACCAGGACCGAGTTCGACCTGCTGCGCCGGTTGGCGGAGCGCCCCGGACAGGTCTTCGAGCGGGACCGCCTGCTGTCGGACGTGTGGGGCTTCTCGGAGGCCGCGGCGACCAGGACCGTGGACAGCCACGTCCGGGCGCTGCGCCGCAAGCTGGGCTCCGACGTGGTACGCACGGTGCACGGCGTCGGCTACGCCCTGGTCCGCCGATGAGGCCGCTCGACTTCCTCGGCCGGATCAAGGTCAAGCTCGGCATCGTGATCGTGCTGGCCGTGGGGACCGCGTTCGTGGTGAACGAGGTCGGGCTCAACTCCGGCCTCTCCCGCGAGGTACGCATCGCGGTCGCGGTGGTCCTGGCGTTGATCATGGTGCAGTTGCTGGCCATGGGGATGACCAAGCCGCTGCGCCAGATGGCCAGCGCCGCCCAGACGATCGCCAAGGGTCTGTACGGGCTGCGCGTGACCGCCACATCTCGCGACGAGGTCGGGGAGCTGGCCAGGGCGTTCAACGCGATGGCGGCCGACCTCGGCGAGGTGGACCGGCAGCGGCGCGAGCTCATCGCGAACGTCAGCCACGAGCTCCGCACCCCCATCACAGGCCTGCGCGCGGTCCTGGAGAACGTCGTGGACGGCGTCTCCGCCCCCGACCCCGTCACGATGCGGACCGCGCTCTCCCAGACCGAGCGCCTCGGCCGCCTCGTGGCCCAGCTGCTGGACCTGTCCCGGCTGGACTCCGGCGTGCGGCTGATCGAGCCCGAGGCGATCGAGCTGGCGCCGCTGATCGAGCAGGCGGTCCGCGAGGCGGCGCTGGCCCGCGAGGACGTCGCGATCCGGCCGTCGGCGCCCGCCGGTCTGGTGGTACGCGCCGACCCCGACCTGCTCGCCCAGGTCCTGGCCAACCTCCTCGACAACGCGGTACGGCACAGCCCGCCGGACGGGGTGGTGACCGTGCGCGCCACCCCCGAAGGGGCCGGGGTACGGGTGACGGTCGCCGACCAGGGGCCGGGGATCCCGGCCTCGGCCCAGGGGCGCGTGTTCGAGCGCTTCTCCCGGCTGGACACGGGACGGGCGGCCGACTCCGGGGGTGCCGGGCTGGGGCTGGCCATCGTGAAGGAGATCGTCGAGCTGCACGGGGGCTCCATTCGCATCGACGATTGTGCGGGGTGCCGCATGGTCGTCGATTTACCAGGGAGGACGACGATGGCGGATGTGCCGTTAGAGGGCGAGCGGGGCACGGAGGACGAGCGACTGCCCCGCACGGTGGAGGCGGCCCCGGCACCGAGGGCCACGACGGTCGGCGCGGGTCCCTTCGCGGCCGACGCGGCGGCGGTGGGCACCGGGGCCGCCGATCGGCTTCTGGAGGTGGGCGATGGGCCTGCCGGAGGCGGTCTGGTGGCGGGCGCCGATCGCGAGGGTGAGCTGGTGGCCGGCGCGGGCGCCTCGGTGGGAGGCGCCGTCTCCGAGAGTGACGCGCCTGTGCTGGGACACGCCGTCGGCGACGAGGCCGCTGCCGGGCTCGCCGCTGCGGCCGGGGAAGGCGCGCCCATCGGCGTCGCGGCGGCCGGCCCTGCGTCGAGCGGCGGTGCGGTGTCCAACAGCGGGCCTGCGT
>NZ_JBFAMX010000206.1:0-16494 GCF_040659615.1 Nonomuraea sp. NPDC049784 | reverse complement strand
TACACCCATATGACCATGTGGGCCAAAGACGCGGACGGGCTGCGGAACCTGTTCCCGCGGAGGGGGCGGGCCGGCCGTACTCGGCCGGCAGCCTCCCGCCGCCTGATGGCAGCGCCGGCATTCCCGCCCCACCGCACGCGCACCAGAGCACGACGCCCCAGGGCCTGCGGCCGGTGGGCGGCGCGCCGAGCGGCAGCGCGAGCGAGGCGGGGAACATCATGGCGACACCGATGCCCTTCTGACCACGTTGGGCACGCTGACGCAGACCATGCGCTCGGTCAGTCCTGCCCCTGGGCTCGAAGAACCCGGTGTGGAAGAACACGGTGCCGACGAACGTACGCGCGACCTGGCAGGCACCGCACCACCGGCCACCGTGCGCGCGACTTTCGAGGCGAGCGCGAGATGCTCGCCGCAGCGACGGCCCACCTTGGCCTCCAGCCCGGCCACCTGGGCCAGCCTGAGCCTCAGCGGCTCCAGCGACGACCGGCGTTCGAGGCCGTCGAGATCGGCCAGCCGGGCGGGCCAGCGCAGCTCGTCGCCGCAGCGAGCTTCCACCTCGGCAGGAAGGTCCTCGATCGGGAACCCCTCGTGGCGCAGCCGGGTGGCGATCATGACGGCCATGAACGCCGTCTTGTCGAAGTCGGTCAGCCGTCCCGCCAGGGCCGCGCTCAGCATCCTGGCCCGGTGGCTCAGGCAGACCGCACTCCACCCGAGCAACAGCAGCCGATCAGGTCCCGTTTCCGTGTGCCATCCGGCCAGCCGCAGCTCGCGGGCCATCCGGTGGTGGAAACGCCAACGGTGACGAGGGCTGTCCAGCCAGACCTCGAGGCCGCCCAGCGGCAGGCTGGCGACGTGCACACCGGCTCCCATCACCGGCCCCGCCACGCGCTCGCAGATCCGCTGGACCACCTGCTCCTGGCCGGTGGAGGCCGGACCTTCCAGGAACATCGAGTCCGTGGTCATGTCCGGTCACCTCCTCCCCGTCTGGCTGTTAAGCCTCAGTTACCACGCGCTCTGATAGTCCGCTTATAGACTGGGCTATGTCAACTGACAGTTTGCGCATAAGTTGATACCTACTCGCGGGGCAGAGCTGGCCCGCATGGCAGGGGACAGTGGGGCCCGCGTCCCTTACGCTGGAAAAGTTCACGGGCGGTAGGAGGTGTGCCGTGGCGAACTTCGCCGAGCGGCTCGATCTCGCGCTGACCAAGCGCGGCTTCACCGGCGCACAGGTCGCCTCCGCTCTGACGGAGGCGGGCATCCCCATCACGCGCGCCTACGTCAGCCAGCTGCGCACCGGCAAGCAGACCAACCCGACGCTCCAGGTGCTCAGGGCGCTGGCCTCCTGCCTCCAGGTGAGCGTCGGCTGGCTGGTCGGCGACGAATACCTCGAGTCCGGTGCCGTCGAGGACCTCCAGTTGCGCGCGGCCGCCATCGGCCTGAACGCCTCAGGGCTGTCCGAGAGCTCCCTGACCGTCCTGCGCGGCGTTGTCGAGCTGGCCCGCAAGGCCGAGGGCCTGCCTGAGGAGCCCGAGACCATCCCCTCCGACATCCCCGACGCGGCCGCGCCGCTGAGCGGGCCGCAGCGCCGGGCGCTCGGCAAGCGGCTGCACGCCCTGCGCCTGGCTGCCGGCCTCTCGGTCGAGCAGGTGGAGACCGCGATCGGCAAGGGGACCGCCGCGATCCCGGCCGTCGAGGAGGGCAGGATCGCCCCCGCTCCCATCACCGTCGAGCGCCTGCTCACCCTCTACGGCGTCGTCGCGCCGCCCATCCGCGAATACGTGCTCTCGCTGGCCAGGGGTGAGCGCGAGGCCGCCTGGTACGACGCGCACTCGGTGCCGGTCTGGCTGGCCGCCGCGTACGCGCTCGAGCAGCGGGCCACGGTGATCCGCACGTACCACCCCCAGTTCGTCCCGCCGCTGCTGCAGACCGAGGAGTACGCCAGGGCCGCCATCACCGCGGCTGGGCCGGCGACGCTCGGGCAGCACACGGTGGACGAGGCGCTCGCCCTCGTGCTGGCCCGCCAGGAGGCCGTGGCCCGCGACAGCGGCATCGTGGTGTGGGCGGTGATCGACGAGAGCGTGCTGGCGCGCTCGATCGTCGGGCCGCACGTGCAGCTCCGCCAGGTCGAGCAGCTCCTCGACCACGCCAAGCGCCCCAACATCTCGCTGCACGTGGTGCCGATGGAGGACCCCGCCTACGTGCCGCGCACCGGTCCGTTCACGCTGTGGCGCTTCGCCGAGACGTTCGAGCCGGACATCGCGTGCGCCCATGGCATCGAGTCCGACGAGCTGGTCACCGACACCGCCGCGGTGGAGGCGTACCACCAGGCGTTCACGAAGCTGTCGGTGACGACGACCACGCGCGAGGAGACCTTCGAGGTCTTGAATTTCCATCGCGAGCGGCTTTCGCGTTCTCTCGGAAAATGATCTCTTTCCCTAATGAATGATCATTATTCTCGGTAGAGGGTTACGCAGATATACCGAAAACTAATGGCTTTTCCGGTTGTCATCCGCTCCCGAACGAGGATCATATGTTCTGGGTCATCGAGTGTGGGGTCCGAAAGGATCAGCTTTTCCCGAGATAGTGGGCGAGGGGAAAGGGGCAACACTCAATGCGTCAGCGTGCCATCCGAAACCTGGCGAAGCTGGAGATGACCCAAGCTAGGATCACCCGGGTTCTCGACGCCGCCACGGGTGGAAAGAACAATTTCGTGGCGGACAGAGACGCAATGCGCCGCTACGACCAGGCCGCTCCCATCGTGACGACGGCCGCGCGGGCCGTGCTGCAATATTTATGCCGTGTGGTACGTCACCTGGCGACAGAAGGCGTGGACCAGTTCGTGATCGTCGGGAGTGGCGTGCCAAGCGGCCTGCCGGCGGGAAGACAGTTGCACGACGTGGCCCGTGACGCTTTGGGCGCCGCGGTCCCCCGTGTGGTCTACGTGGAGAACGACCCGATGGTGCTGGCCGGAGCTCGGGCGACCATCGAGCCCGTCACCGATCTCGTACGCGTCGTAGAGGGCGACGTGCGCGAGATCGACGACATCCTCGATGACCGGGTCATGCAGACGTTCCTCGACTGGGACCGGCCCATGGCCGTGCTGCTGCTGTCGACCCACAGCCTGAACGACGACGAGTACTTCCACTACGTGATCAAGCGGATCCGGCAGGTGGTGCCGGAAAGGAGCTACCTGTCGCTGCTGCAGACCACGTTCGACGCGATTCCACCGGAGCTGCTGCCGGCCATTCACAATCTGCTGGCGATGACGCTGCCCGGTCACGCGATTCGCACCAGAGAGGAGGTAGCGGCGTTGCTCGAAGGTCTGGTGCTGGTAGACCCGGGACTGGTGTGGGTGCCGGAATGGCGGCCGAACGGCCTCGACACCGCCTGCGCCGATCAGCCGAGCTCCTCAGGAACTTACGGCGCCGTGGCCCGGATCCCGTGAGCGGCGGGCCACCGCACGACGGCCCTTCCCCCAAGGGACCGTAACCCGTGACGGCGGGAGAGCATTCATCCCGCCGTCACGGGTTACGGTCCTCTCGGGAGCGGGCCGCGGTCGTGCCGATGGAAGGCACCGCCGCGACCGGCCGGCGGCCTGCGGATCGAGGCCGGGAAGCCGGAGCTCAGTCCCACCAGAACGACCACGCGTGCCCGCCGATGATCTGCTCGGCGTAGCCCTGCAGGTCGCCGGGCCCCTGGACGATGTTGTCCGGGCAGAACGTCCAGTGCTCCGCGGCCACCTGTAACGCGTGCTCCGGATCGACAGGCGGCGCGGCCACGCTCAGGTCCAGCGTGTTGAACCCGACGCTCACCACCCGCGCGCCGAACCGGTCCTCCCAGCTGCGCACCACGGCAGCCATGGGGATCATCCACTCGTTGTGGTGCAGCGCGCCCTGCCAGCCCATCACGGCCAGCGCGTCGGCGCCTCTGGGGGCGGCGACCAGGCCGAGCGGCATCCCCTTGGCGGCCAGCTCGCCCGCGAGCCAGTCGGCGACCGCCCCGGGATCGGCCTTGAGCACGCCGGGCGGGGCAGGTCCGGGGCAGATCGCCCCGTACGGCTCCAGCTCGGTCAGCGCGCTCTGCGGCATCTGGACCACCCACTCCTCCCACACCTCGGTCATGAACCCCTCGGCGGTGAAGTGGGCGATCTGGCGTGGGTCATCCGGCACGACCTGGCCGACGCCCCAGGGCTGCGCCGACTCGTCCAGCAGCACCGGCCACAGCCCGCTGTGCGGGTGCCACTCGCGCATCAGCGCCCAGTCCGCGCCGGTCGCCGGCTCCTCGCTCATCCAGAACGCCGGCAGGGCCGCCTCGCCCTGCCGGGTGTAGCCGGGATCGGGCCAGACCACTTCCCCCGGCGGCAGCCCAGCGGGCAGCCTGCGCCCCATGCCGCCGTCGGCGAACAGCCGGCCCAGCTCGAGTGGCAGCCGGTGATCGTTCATGCCCTACCGTTCCGATACCGAATCCTGTCTCGGAGATGGTAGTGCCGCCGGTCGCCCCGGCACCTTTGGCGACGCGCGAAAAGCGGATCGCTGTCACAATGAGGGGCTGTGATCCCCTTTGACGCGGTTCTGTCTGACCTCGATGGAGTCCTCCGCCACTTCGACCACGCCGCCCAGGCCGACATCGAGGCCCGCTACGGCCTCCCGCTCATGAAGACGGCCCTCGACCCCGAGCTGATCATGCCTCCCACGCTCGGCCAGGTCACCGAGGAACAGTGGTTGGAGTCCATCGTGGTCGCGCTGGGCGGCGACGAGCGCGCCCGTCAGGCCGTCACCGAGTTCGCGGGGATCCGGTACTGGGTGGACGAGGAGGTCAGGGCGCTCCTGGCCAGGGCGCAGCAGCACGTGCCCGTGGTCATCGTGACCAACGCCATGGATCGGCTGGAGGAGCAGCTCGACCTGCTGGGGCTCACGCACTTCGCCGACGACGTGGTCAGCAGCGCGAGGGTGGGCGTGGCCAAGCCCGATCGCCGGATCTACGAGATCGCGGCGGAGCGTGCCGGGGTCGAGCCCGAGCGCTGCCTGTTCGTGGACGACCGGCTGCCGAACGTGGACGCGGCCAGGGCGCTCGGCATGACGGGTGTCCACTACCGGACGTACCAGGACCTGGCGGCCGTCCTGGGCTAACCGGACTCGCCGGCCATGTCGAAGAAGGCCCGCTCCAGCTCGACCGCGCGGCGGAACACGCCGAGCACCTGTGTCCGGCGCTCCTCGTCCAGTCGCACGCCCAGGCGGTCGAGCTCGCCGCGCAGGAAGGCCACCCAGGCGCGGAACTCCTCGCCCTCGTGCAGCTCGATCCACTCGCGGTGCACGAACCTCTCAGGAAGCGGCTCCGCGGCCCGCGACGCCCATCCCAGGTAGCACCACTCGGCCACGCACAGCACGGCCACGATCAGCAGGTAGTCCTGCGAGGCCCGCACCTCGTCCATGAGCCGCCTGAACGCCGCCGTCACCGGCTCCAGCGGCACCTCGGTCCGCCCGCCCAGCTCGGCCAGCGCCCGGTGGAAGTACGTCTTCTCCTCGGTGGTCGCGACCTGCCCGAGGAACTTCCCGTACGGCACCCGCGCCTCGAACGTGTCGGCGCTCGCCACGGCCGCCCCGAGCAAGGCCGTGAACGAGTCCACGAACTGGAAGTCCTGCTCCAGGTAGCGCCGCATGTCCTCGTCGGCCGCCGCGCCCTTCGTGATCGCCATGGCGAACGGGTGCGTCACCACCGCCGTCCACTCGGGCTCGCACTGCTGCCTGAGCCACTCGCTGAAGGTCCCCTCACTCACGCTCCGACCGTACCCCTCCCCGTCCAAAGGGACCCAGCCGAAGTGCGGCGAGTGACCCCAGCGGAGTGGGGATGTTTCCGGCGCGGCTCGCGCAAACCGCGCCGGAAACGGCCATGTGACCGCCGCCCCCAGCCTGCCGGCGAGCTGCGCACCTCGCCAGGGCTGGGGGCGACGGCGAGCGAGCGCCCGGTCAGTACCCGCCGTAGGGGTTCTGGGAGGACGGCCGGGTAGTGGGCGCGCTCGTCTGGTGGCCCGACGGGTGGTTCGTCGGGGTGCTCGACGGCGTTCCGGTGGAGGTCGGCTTGGTGCCCTGCGGGGCGATGATGCCGATCAGGCCGTGCTTGGTGCCGTCGATGCCGGCGGAGAACCACAGGGAGTTCTCGCCGCCGGTGGTGGCGGTTCCGGGCTCCAGGTCCCAGAGGCCGGGCAGCACGATCGGCTTGCCGTCGGCCGTGCGCAGCGAGCCCAGGTGACGCGACTGCTTGTACGCGTGCACGGTGCCGTCGCCGAAGTTGCCGACCAGCAGCGCGCCGGCGTACTGTCCCCAGCCCTTCGGCGCGGCGGTGATCCCCCAGGGGGCGTTGAGCCCGACTCTGGAGATGCGGCCGGTGAGGCGTCCGCCGGCGTTGAAACGGCTCACGAAGCCCTTGCCGGCGCCGAAGGTGGGCTTGCCGGTGGACTGGTCACGCAGGGCGTAGGCCACCCAGATGCTGCCGTTGGCGATCGCCACGTTGTAGGCCTTGTACGTCGAGGGCACCCCCGGGTCCTTGAACTGCCAGTTCTTCAGGTGGATGCGCCGGAAGTCCTCGTCGAAGGCGTGGATGCGCCCGCTCGCGAAGTCGGCGGCGAGCAGGAAAGCGCCGTCGTCGGTCTCGACGAGCTCCAGCCCCTTGTAGTCGGCGCCGCGCGTGAAGGCCGCGATGATCGCGTTGGCCGGGTCGACCTCGGCGTTCCAGCCGCTGATGGCGCCGCTCGGGCTGGAGAAGATGAACGTGGCGGGCTTGCCCTTGACGGTGAAGCCCTCGCCTGGGTTGAACACCTGGCCCGTCGGGGCTCCGCCCGGAATGGCCACCTCGGTCTGCTCCTTCTTGCCCGTACCGGAGTAGACGGTGGCACTGCCGGTGCCGGTGTTCGAGACCCACAGAGTCTTGCCCATGGCCAGGCCCCACGGGTTGACGACCTTGGGGTCGGTGACAGGGGCTTTGCCCTTGACGTCCGACACAAGGTTGATGACGTCGAAACGGTTCCTGGTGGTGGCGTGTGCGGGAGTGGTGAGAGTCGCTCCCAGAACGACCGCAACAGCGCAGAGTGTGATGATGCGTGGCCGCATCCGTTGCCTCCTAGTTAGCGCTTGTGACGCGAGATACGCGGAGGCGTGTGAGGGGGTTCACCCGGTTCCGGAAATATCAGGACGGGAGTTTTTCGCGTCCTGAAGGGGAGAGGGAGTGTCATGAACGTGTTGGGCATCGATATCGGCGGCTCGGGAATCAAGGGCGCGCCCGTCGACACCGAGGCAGGAGAGCTGGTCAAGGAGCGTCTGCGCATTCCCACGCCCCAGCCGTCCAAGCCTCATGAGGTTGCCGAGGCGGTGGCGGCTATTGTCAAGCATTTCGGCTGGAACGGTCCCGTCGGGGTCACGTTCCCCGGCGTGGTCAAGGACGGCGTCGTGCTGACGGCCGCCAATGTGGACCACTCGTGGATCGGCGTCGACGCGGGTGAGCTTTTCGGCGGGGCGACGGTGCTGAACGACGCCGACGCGGCCGGCGTGGCCGAGATGACCTTCGGGCGCGGTAAGGGGAAGCGCGGCACCGTGCTCGTGCTGACGTTCGGCACGGGGATCGGGAGTGCGCTGTTCACCGACGGGACGCTCGTACGCAACACGGAGCTCGGACATCTGGAGCTCCGGGGCAAGGACGCCGAGCATCGGGCGTCGGCGCGAGTGCGGGAGGAGCACGAGCTGAGCTGGGACAAATGGGCCGAGCGGGTGGAGGAGTATCTCCGGCACGTGGAGATGCTGCTGTCACCCTCGCTGATCGTCATCGGTGGGGGTGTGAGCAGGAAGGCCGACAAGTTCCTGCCGCACGTCCACATCGGCACGCCCGTCGTGCCCGCCGCGCTCCAGAACGAGGCGGGCATCATCGGGGCGGCTCTCGCGGCGACGTCCTGAGCCGGCTCGGTCCTGGGCCGCTCAGTCCTGGACCGGCTCAGCAGGCGGCTCAGCAGGTGGCTTGGCGGGGGCGACCCACTTGAAGTCCTTCGCCCCGTCAGGCAGCTTGTCTCCGCGGTCCGGGAACTGGAAGGTCGGGTACGCCGATCTGTCGATCTTGACGGTGGAGAAGTCCACGCCCTTCAGGCTCCCTTTGGCCCAGCCGCCGTCGGTGATGTGGAGGTCGGCCATCTTGTCCAGCTGATGCTCCCGCGCGACCAGGTAGGCGATGATGGCCATCTGCCCCGTGAAGTGCGTGATGAGCGCGCCCACCATCACGACCACGATCTTGTCCGCGGCGTTCGCCAGCCACCTCAGGGACATCCGGGCCTGCACGGCGCTGGCGGGCACCATCGACATCGGGACGAGGTACGCGGTCAGGGGGATGAGCATGGCGCCGAGGGCCGCCATCGACCCTTTGAAGAGCCGGAAGGCGATGGACATGCTCTCGAGCATGTCTCCCATCTTGTCGAGCGAGTCCCGTAGGGCCTCGGTGCCGGTGTGCATGTCGCCCGTCACCCGGGAGAACTCCCGCTGGTCGTCGGCGATCCAGCGCTGCCTCGTCTCGTTGGGGATGCCGTCCAGCACCTCGACAGGGCGGTCGAGGTCCCGGGCCATCTGCTTCCAGATCTTGGCGACCTCCGAGACCTTGTCGTAGTCCATGCCCAGGCTCATCAGGAGCGAGATCGACACCATGGGAACGGCCCCGTACAACTGCAGTTCCCTGAGTGCCGTGAGGGTCGGCGCGGGCACGGGCAGGGCGGCCATTACCGGTACTCCACGATGCTGGCCTGCTCGGCCGCGCGCCAGTTGCCGGCGCAGGTGGTCAGGCCGTCGGAGATGCCCAGGGACGCGATGGTGCCGTCCCGCAGGGCGTCCTCGCAGCCCCTCTGCGCCTTGCCGTAAATCCCGACGACCTTCTCGGCGAGCAGCACGCCCAGCGCGTCGCCGAGGTCGGTGTCCCAGATGCGGTCAGCGCTCCTCCGGAAATCGACCCAGATGTCCCTGTAGTGCTCGCTCATCTTGTCGATGGTGCGAGAGGTGATGAATCTTGTGTCCTGTGGGCCGGACATGTCGCTCCTTCAGCAATATTGCGTCGAAGGTCATCTTTGTCGGCGAGGAGGCGTTGATCATCTGGGTTCACCGGATGTTCGATGGGGGGACACTGTTCGCTACCAACCGGTTCAGGCAATCTTGATCGACTCCCAAGCCATGCCGACGAACAGGGAAAGCCATGGCATGTCCGGCTTCGATCCGGTCACTGTCACGCCCGAGGAGCTCGAGAAGATCAGCCGGCGCGCGGACCAGGCCATGGCGAAGCTGGCCGAGGCGATGAACGGGCTCAAAGAGGTCACCGGGGAGGGGACGGCCGCCGGCGGGAAGATCCAGGCCGCGGTGGAGTCCGACGGCCTCGTGCGCGAGATCCGCTTCGATCCGCGCGTGCTGCGCACGATGGGCAGCGACGAGCTGGCCGAGGCGATCGTGGCGGCGGTGCGTGCGGCCCAGATCTCGGCCCGTACGCAACTGGAGGAGCGGCTGGCCGAGGCTCACGGCGGGGAGCGGCCCTCGTTCGACCTCAACGAGGTCGAACGTGGCTTGGACGCCGTCCAGTCCGCGTTTCTCTCCTCCCTCTCGCCCCGCTGACCGGCCCCGCCGCCTCGCGGGCTGTGCGCTGTGTGTGTGGCATCTCACCGCTCCTGCGCGGCGGTGTCGCACCGGCCTCGTGTCGCGGGCTGGGGGCCGAGCGTGTTGTGCCGGTCCCCGCCGTACACCGTCTCGCCGACGCGGCGCGCCCGGCCGTCGTCAGCGTGTCCGGTGCGGCACCGTGCGGCGCGGAGGGGCCCGGCGTGTCGTCCGGATCCAGCCCTCAGCCGGTGAGTGGCGGGGGATATTGGGATGCGCGCCACCGCCATGGTCGGGCAGCATGGGCGGTTGGCTCCGGGGAAGCCGGGCTCAAATATCCTGAAAGCAGTATGGGAACGCCTTCCTTGTCCTCTCCACTGGCCGAGCTCCAATCCCGCCTGCCCGAGCTCATGCCGCGCGACCAGCGGCGGCTGCGGCGCAGGCTCGACGGCATGCGCCGGGTGCGCTCGCGCGACGCCCGCGACAAGATCGTCGCGGAGATCCTCGCCGACGTCGAGCGCGCCGAGCAGCGGCTGGTACGGCGGCGCGAAGCCGTGCCGGTGGTGACATATCCAGAAAATCTGCCGGTCTCCCAGCGCAGGGCCGACATCCTTGAGGCCATCCGTGACCACCAGGTCGTGATCATCGCGGGTGAGACGGGCTCCGGAAAGACCACCCAGATCCCCAAGATCTGCATGGAGCTGGGCCGCGGCGTCCGAGGGCTCATCGGCCACACGCAGCCCCGCCGCATCGCCGCCCGCACGGTCGCCGAGCGCATAGCCGAGGAGCTCGGCACCAGCCTGGGCGAGGTGGTCGGCTACAAGGTCCGCTTCACCGACCAGGCCAGTGACCGCACGCTGGTCAAGCTGATGACCGACGGCATCCTGCTCGCCGAGCTGCAGAACGACCGCATGCTCGACCACTACGACACGCTGATCATCGACGAGGCCCACGAGCGCAGCCTCAACATCGACTTCATCCTCGGCTATCTCAAACAGCTCCTGCCCAAGCGGCCCGACCTCAAGGTCGTCATCACCAGCGCCACGATCGACCCCGAGCGGTTCTCGCGCCACTTCGACGACGCGCCGATCATCGAGGTCTCCGGGCGCACGTACCCGGTCGAGGTGCGCTACCGGCCGCTCGACGAGGACGACGACCAGACCCAGGGCATCGTGAACGCCTGCAAGGAGCTGATAGGCGAGGGCCCCGGCGACATCCTCGTCTTCCTGTCGGGCGAGCGGGAGATCCGCGACGCCGCCGACGCGCTCGGCAAGGCCGAGTTCCGCAACACCGAGATCCTCCCGCTCTACGCCCGCCTGAGCGCCGCCGAGCAGCACCGCGTCTTCCAGGGCCACACCGGCCGCCGCGTCGTGCTGGCCACCAACGTGGCGGAGACGTCGCTCACGGTCCCCGGCATCAAATACGTCGTGGACCCCGGTTACGCGCGCATCTCCCGCTACAGCCACCGCACCAAGGTGCAGCGCCTGCCGATCGAGCCCATCTCGCAGGCCAGCGCCAACCAGCGCAAGGGCCGCTCGGGCCGCACCTCCGACGGCATCTGCATCCGGCTGTACGAGGAGGAGGACTTCCTCAACCGGCCGGAGTTCACCGACCCGGAGATCCTGCGCACCAACCTGGCCTCCGTCATCCTGCAGATGACCTCGATCGGGCTGGGCGACATCGAGGCGTTCCCGTTCGTGGAGCCGCCGGACCGCCGCCAGGTGAAGGACGGCGTCAACCTGCTGCATGAGCTGGGCGCGTTCGACGCCCACGGCAAGCTCACCGGCGTCGGCCGCAAGCTGGCCAACCTGCCCGTCGACCCGCGCCTGGGCCGCATGGTGCTGGAGGCCGAGAAGAACGGCTGCCTGCGCGAGGTCATGGTGATCACCGCCGCCCTGTCCATCCAGGACCCGCGCGAGCGCCCGTCCGACAAGCAGCAGCAGGCCGACGAGAAGCACCGGCGCTTCGCCGACCCCGAGTCCGACTTCATGGCCTACCTCAACCTGTGGAACTACCTGCGTGACAAGCAGCAGGAGCTGTCGTCCAGCGCGTTCAGGAGGCTGTGCAAGGCCGAGTTCCTCAATTACCTGCGGGTCCGCGAGTGGCAGGACATCTACAGCCAGCTCCGCCAGTCGCTCGGCGCACAGCCCAACAGCCAGCCCGCGCAGCCGTATCACGTGCATGTGTCCCTGCTGGTCGGGCTGCTGTCGCACATCGGCGTCAAGGACGTCATGGACAAGCAGCGCGGGCAGGACGGCCGCAGGCCGATCCAGGAGTACCTCGGCGCCCGCAACGCCCGCTTCGCCGTCTTCCCCGGCTCCGCCCTGGCCAAGAAGCAGCCGCAGTGGGTCATGTCGGCCGAGCTGGTCGAGACCTCCCGGCTCTGGGCGCGGGTCAACGCCAAGATCGAGCCCGACTGGGTCGAGCCCCTGGCCCAGCACCTGGTCAAACGCACCTACTCCGAGCCGCACTGGGAGAAGAACCAGGGCGCGGTGATCGCCCTGGAGAAGGTCACCCTGTACGGGGTGCCGCTCGTGGTGGGCCGCAAGGTCAACTACGGCCGCATCGACCCCGACCTGTCGCGTGAGCTGTTCATCAGGCACGCCTTGGTCGAGGGCGACTGGGACACCCACCACCGCTTCCTCAAGGACAACCGCAGGCTGCTCGAAGAGGTCGAGGAGCTGGAGAACCGGGCACGCCGCCGCGACATCATGGTGGACGACGAGGCGTTGTTCGACTTCTACGACCAGCGGGTGCCCGCCGACGTGGTCTCGGCCCGCCACTTCGACTCCTGGTGGAAGCAGGTCAGGCAAGAGACGCCCGACCTGCTCACGTTCTCGCCGGAGATGCTGGTCAACGAGGGCGCCGACATCAGCGCCCGCGACTACCCCGACACGTGGAAGCAGCTCGGCCAGCGGATGAAGCTGACCTACCAGTTCGAGCCGGGCGCGGACGCCGACGGCGTGACCGTCCACGTGCCGCTCCAGGTGCTCAACCAGGTCAACTCCGACGGCTTCGACTGGCAGATCCCCGGCCTGCGCGAGGAGCTGATCACCGCGCTGATCCGCTCCCTGCCGAAGGCCCTGCGCCGCAACTTCGTCCCCGCACCCAACTACGCCAAGCAGGTGCTGGAGGGCGTCAAGCAGGGCGGTGAGCCGCTGCTGGAGGCCGTCGAGCGGGAGCTGCTGCGGCTCACCGGCATACGCGTGCCGCGCGACGCCTGGCAGCTCGACCAGGTGCCCGACCACCTGCGCATCACGTACCGGGTGATCGACGAGCGCAAGCGCACGGTGGCCGAGGACAAGGACCTCGACACGCTGAAACGCCGCCTCGCCCCGCGCCTGCGGCAGACGCTCTCGCAGGCCGGTGACGACCTGGAGCAGACGGGCCTGCACACGTGGAGCTTCGGGACGCTGCCGAAGGTGTTCGAGCAGGGCCGGATGAAGGGCTACCCGGCCCTCGTGGACGCGGGCGACTCCGTCTCGATCAAGATCTTCGAGACGGCGGCCGAGCAGCGCCGCTCCCACTGGCCCGGCGTGCGCCGCCTGCTCCTCCTGAACGTCACCAACCCGGCCAAGTCCCTGCTCGGCGGCCTGTCCAACCAGGCCAAGCTGGCGCTGTCACGCAGCCCGCACGGCGGGGCGGTGGCGTTGTTCGACGACGTGGTGAACGCGGCGGTGGACAGGCTGATGCTCGACGCCGGGGGCCCGGCGTGGGATCCGGTGGCCTTCGACCGCCTCTACCAGCACGTACGGGCCAACCTCCACGAAACGGCGGCCGACGTGCTGTCGAGGGTGGAGCAGATCCTGAGCGTCTGGCACGAGGCCGGCGCCCGGCTCGACGCCCTGCGGGCCGGCGCGGCCACGGACGACATCCGCGAGCAGCTCGGCAAGCTCGTCTACCCGGGTTTCGTCACGGCCACGGGCTACCAGCGCCTTTCCGACATCCTGCGATACATCCGGGCGGTCGACCGCCGCCTCGCCAAGCTCCCGGAGGAGCCCTGGCGGGACCAGGAGTGGATGGACCGGGTGCACAAGGTCGAGGACGACTACCACGACCTGCTGGAGAAGCTCCCCCGGGCGCGGCGAGGCGATCCGGACGTGCTGGAGATCCGGTGGATGATCGAGGAGCTGAGGGTGAGCTTCTTCGCCCAGACGCTGGGGACTCCCACACCGGTCTCGGAGAAGCGCATCGCCAAGGCGATGGAGAAGCTCACCCCCTGAGCTCACGCGGGGACGGCGGCCACGTCGCGCTCGTAGAAGCGGTGGCCGGCCACCGCCGTCGCGAACTTCTCCGCGATGCCGTCCCCCATCACCACCCCCACGTCGTTGGGCAGCCGTGCCGCCTCCAGGAGCTCGCGCCCGGACCCCACCACGCCGATGGCCTTGCCGTGCCTGAACGCCTCCTTGACGAAGAACTGGGCCCGCCCCAACGGCGCCAGCGCGGCGCCGTCCGCGGCCACCACCGCGTCGTAGAGGACCGAGTTCGCCGCGCTGAGCTGCTTGTCCACCGGGATGCCGCCCACGGTGCCCTCCGCCGGGGCCACCACCTCGCAGACGGCGCCCTTGCTCTCCAGGGACTCGCGCAGGGCCGTCACCTCGCCGGCGTCCGTCCCGTCCGCCATGAGGATGGCGATCTTGCGGGTGGCGACGCTCTGCGGCTGGCCCGTCATGCTGAGCGCGGGCGAGGCGTTCGAGTGGACCTCGGCCATCGCGGGCTCGGGCAGGCCCAGCCCCTTGGCCACCTGCGCGGCCAGGTCGGGGTGGATCTGGCCCAGGTGCCGGACCACGCCCTCCTTGATGTGCGGGCGCTCCACGTGCCCCAGCTCGAACAGGTACGCGGCCACGATGTGCTGCTTCTCCCAGTCGGCCATGCTGTTCCAGAACAGGGTGGCCTGGCTGTAGTGGTCGTCGAAGCTGGGGCTGCGCTTGCGGATCTTCACGCCGTCCACCCGCTCCTGGTAGTGCCGGTAACCGTCCTCCGCCGCGGGGTGACCCCCGCTGATGGAGTTCGGCGCGTAGCTCGTGCGCGACTCGTGGATCATGTGCTGGTGGAAGCCGTCGCGCTGGTCGTTGCGCACCTCGTTGACCGGCTGGTTGACCGGGATCTGCGGGAAGTTCGGCCCGCCCAGGCGCAGCAGCTGGGTGTCGAGGTACGAGAAGTTCCTGGCCTGCAGCAGCGGGTCGTTGGAGAAGTCGATGCCGGGCACGACGTTGGCGGTGTGGAAGGCCACCTGCTCGGTCTCGGCGAAGAAGTTCTGCGGGTTGCGGTTGAGCGTCATCTTGCCGATGGGCCGCAGCGGCACCTGCTCCTCAGGGATGATCTTCGTGGGATCGAGCAGGTCGAAGTCGAAGTCGTGCTCCCGCGACTCGGGCACGAGCTGCACGCACAGCTCGTACTCGGGATAGGCGCCACGCTCGATCGCCTCCCACAGGTCCCGGCGGTTGAAGTCGGGGTCGTTGCCCTGGATGCGGAGCACCTCGTCCCACACCAGCGAGTACGTCCCCAGCACCGGCCGCCAGTGCCACTTGACGAACGTGCCCTGCCCCGAGGCGTTCACCAGCCGGAACGTGTGCACGCCGAACCCCTGCATCATCCGGAAGCTGCGCGGGATGGCCCGGTCGGACATCAGCCACATGATCATGTGCAGCGACTCGGGCTGGAGCTGGACGAAGTCCCAGAAGGTGTCGTGTGCCGACTGCGCCTGCGGGATCTCGTTGTGGGGCTCGGGCTTGACCGCGTGCACGAAGTCGGGGAACTTGATGCCGTCCTGGATGAAGAAGACCGGGAAGTTGTTGCCGACCAGGTCGAAGTTCCCCTCCGTGGTGTAGAACTTCGTGGCGAATCCGCGCACGTCGCGCACGGTGTCGGCCGAGCCGCGCGAGCCCGCCACGGTCGAGAAGCGCACGAATGTCGGCGTCGGCTTGGACGTGTCGTTCAGGAAGGCCGCCGAGGTGAGGTCGCCGAGCGGCTCGTAGAGCTGGAACACCCCATACGCGCCCGCGCCCCTGGCGTGCACCACACGCTCGGGGATGCGTTCATGGTCGAAGCGGGTGACCTTCTCGCGGAAGTGGAAGTCCTCCATGAGCGTCGGCCCGCGCTCGCCCGCACGCAGCGAGTCGTCCGTGTGGTCGACCCGGACGCCTTGGTCCGTGGTCATGTTGAGATCGTCGGCTGGGACTCGGTCGGCGTCGAGCTGGCGGTCCTTCGCGTCGCGCTCTGATGGCATGAAAAAATCCCCCTTGTACGTTTTGCTTATGCCGGTGCCCAGGAGGGCGGCTTGAAATGGGGGAATTGATGATCAAGGCTGTGGTGTTCGACGTCGGGGAGACGCTGATCAGCGAGGCGCGGATCTGGGCGCGATGGGCCGACCGGCTGGGCGTGAGCGAGTTCGTGCTGATGGGCGCGCTCGGCGGGATGGCCGCGCTGGATCGCCCCCACAGCGACGCCTTCGAGCTCGTACGACCCGGCTTCGACCTCCTCGCGGAGGAGGCCGCATGGGAACGCGACGACCCCCAGGGCCTGCGCAACCGCTTCGACGCCGACGATCTCTACCCCGACGTGCGTGACGCGCTGGCCGCCATCCGTGAGGCCGGATACCAGGTGATCATCGCGGGAAACCAGCCGAGACGGGCTTTCGACGCGCTGGTGGCCATGGATCTGCCCGCCGACTCCGTGCACACCTCCGAGGGGTGGGGCGTGTCCAAGCCGGACCCCGGTTTCTTCGCCAAGGTCGCGGCGGTCGCGGGGCGGGAGCCCGCCGAGCTCCTCTACGTCGGCGACCGGCTGGACAACGACGTGCTCCCCGCCGCCGAGGCGGGCATGCGTACAGCGCTGCTGCGCCGCGGGCCGTGGGGCTACCTGCACGCCGAGCGCCCGCAGGCGGCGG
>NZ_JBFAMX010000205.1:0-16497 GCF_040659615.1 Nonomuraea sp. NPDC049784 | reverse complement strand
GGGGGGGCGGGGGGGGGGGGGGGGGGGCCCCCCCCCCCCCCCCCCCGCCCCGCCCACCCCCCCCCCCCCCCGCTCCTCTGTCCTCGATGATGGGTCAGTCCCTACCGCCGCAGGCATGATGCCTTGATCTGCGGGAGCATCCGCCCCGTGCCGGGTTACTGCGTGGACGAGGCCGAGTCCGCCCTCCCGACCCTTGATGGCGACCGGTACCGTGCTGGCAGGGAGGGATGGGGAGGCATGAGCGGACATCGCGAGACGACCGGCCGGTGCTATGCGTGCAAGCGCACATTCAGCTTCGACCCTGAAGAAGTCACGACTCTCTTGATCGATCCCGAGACCCATATGCCGCCGGGGATCACGGTCCTGGGCTCTCTTCGTCCAGCCAAGCCGGAGGCCGTGGCCAGGTCCGTTGACGAGCCTGTCTGCCCTGACTGCGTGACCAAGGCGAAGCAGTACAGCGAAGAGAGCGGATCAGGTCGCTCTTGGGGAAGCTGGCCGCCGAGCAGCAACTGAATTCTCGTGGTCCCGGCGGTGGCTATGACCGCCGCGCGCGAGCGCCGGGTGCGTGCGAGATGGAGCACTGCTTAGAGATCTTGTGTGTCCATGAGCTCCCTCCGTGGCCCCGTTCCCTCGTGGCAGGCCATCACCTGCCATGCCAGTGCGCTACTACTGTCACGCAACCAAGCGGAGTAGCTCACAGAGGTGATTAGCCATGACGCAGCGGTACCAGGTGGTCGTCGATGTCCACGTGATCCTCGAACGCGGCAGCGACATCCTGCTGTGCCTGCGGGACGGCACTGGATACCGCGACGGCTGGTACTGCCTGCCCTCCGGCCGCCTCGAAGAGGGTGAGACGGTGGTGGATTGCGCGATCCGCGAGGCTCAAGAGGAGGTCGGTGTCTCCTGAAACCGGCCTCCTTGCGGCCCGCCACCGTTGTCCACCACCTGTCGCCAGAGGGCAAGCCGCGCATGGGCGTGTTCTTCGCCACCGACTCCTGGCAGGGCGACGTGTTGAACGCCGAGCCTGCGAAATGCGCCGAGCTGCGCTGGGTCCCAGCCAAGCAACTACCGGACAACACCGTCCCCTACACGGCCGCCGGGATAAACCTCTACCTCGACAGTGTGGGTATCGGTCTGCACGGTTGGCCCGAGCTCGCCTCCCGGTAGACCCGCACCCGAGCCATCCACGGCATGCGCTCGACGAGATCATTCACGCTCCGGTACGGCTGTCCATCATGGCCATGCTCGCAGCGGCGGAAACGGTCGAGTTCGGCTTTTTGAGGGACACGATCGAGGTCAGCGACTCGCTGCTGTCCAAACACATCAACACGCTGGAGAAGGCGGGCTACGTGCAGGCGACGAAAGGCTTCGTCGGCAAACGCCCCCGAACCTGGCTGGCGCTGACCGACGAAGGGCGCAGCGCCTTCCAGAACTACACATCCATACTTCAGCAGATCACGAAGGGAACCCATCGCGCTTGAGACACAGGGGCTGCGGATCACCCTCGTTACCGTGGACGCGATCGAGGCCCTGATGGCCGTATTAGACGCACGCTGAGGGCCGTACAGCATCAAGGCGACAGGTCGGGCCCCGGGGACCTTCTACCTCATACTCGACCGGCTGGAGCGCAGCGGATGGGTCATCTCTGCCTGGGAGTCAGACCCTGCGCGGAAAGGGCCACGCCGGCGCCTCTACCGGCTGACGGGCGACGCCCTGCCCACCGCACGCCGCGTCGTCGCCAAGCACGCGACCGCGCGCCAGCCGATCGGCGGTCGAGGCCTGTCCATTTTCTGGCGGCGGCCGCCGTGGCGGTGACGATGACGGCGGTCTGCGTGGTCCGGACCGCGCCAGTACGGGCCACGACCGCCGCCGCGGCGCCCGAGATACCCGACACGCCCGCGGGCAAGCAGTTGCGATGGCTGCTTGCGCGATCACCCGCGGGAGGTCACCGGCCGCCGATCCGGCGAGCTGTGCCTGCAGCGCTGCCACTCTCATGCGCCCGGCGCCGAGAAAGCGCTCACGGATGGCTTGGACGTCTTGCGCGTGGAGTCCTGCCGCCCGCAGGTGGGCTTCCACATCGAGCCCCTTCAAGGCGTCGAGCATGGCAGCGCGGGCTGTGGTGTTCTTGCGCACCAGGATGTCCAGATTTCCTCGGTCTGGTCGTCGATCCCCAGGGCGGTGAACAGCGGGTTAGCCTCCGGCCTGTCAGATCACGTGCGGCTGGGTCTTGGATGCCGTCTCTCGACTGTGACACGGCCTGCCATGACTGGTCGCGCGATGGCCGAGGTCCGGGGAGCGCGAGGGGACGGTAGTCCCCTCGCGCTGGGGTGTGGGGGCGTGCCCCACACGACACAGCCTGAGCCCCGTCTCGCCTGCGAAGACGACGTCTCTCGGGGGTCGAAGGGGGCGGAAAGCCCCCTGGGAAGCGCTGTCTGGAACCCCGGGCGCGAAGCGCCGAATGTGGAAGGCCTTGCTCTTCTAGCTGGGACGGGACCCCGTGACCAGGTAAACGACGTCCGCCGCCACCCGCACCGCGTGATCCGCGTACCGCTCGTAGTACCGCCCGATCAACGTGATGTCGATCGCCGGCTCCACCCCGTGCTCCCAGTCCTTGGACAGGATGTTCCTGAACAGCCTCCGGTGCAGCCGGTCCATCGCGTCGTCGTCCTGCTCAAGCTCCAGCGCCGACTCCACGTCCCGCGAAGCGACGCAGCTCCCGGCCTTGGTGACGAGGTTCTCGGCGATCTGCCCCATCTCCAGGATCGTCGAGCGCACCTCGGCGGGGATCGCCGAGTCCGGGTGGCGGAGCCGGGCGATCTTGGCGACGTGGACGGCGAGGTCGCCCATGCGCTCCAGGTCGGTGCCCATGCGCAGCGCCGTGATGACCATCCGCAGGTCCACCGCGACCGGCTGCTGCCTGGCCATCAGCTCGAAGATCGAGCTCTCGATGTCGGCGAACACCGCGTTCACTTCCTCGTCCCGGGAAATGACGCTCTCGGCGAGCTGCAGGTCCGAGTCGAGCAGGGCCGTCGTGGCCCGCGAAATGGCCGAGCGGACGAGGCTGGTCATCTCGACCAGCTTGTCGGTCAGTGAATCGAGTTCTTCATGGTACGCGTCGCGCATGCCGTCACCGTACGTGCCCGTCGATGAACGAACCCCTACCGCCAGATGAACTTTCCAGGAAAGGGCGTTCATCCCCTGATCGGGGGGTCCGCACCTGGAAAAAGGCCACCTACCATCGGAGATATGAGTGAGATGGCCATGAGCTTCGCGGCCCTGGCCGGGTTCGTCGTGGGCGCGCTGGCGGTCCTGTTCTATCGAAATCAGATTGAGGCTCCCCGCCGTACCACTGGACCCGACCCGGTCGAGACCGGCGCGGCGCTGCCGCAGGGCGTGGCGTCCGTGCTGGCCGTGCTGCCCTCGTCCGCTGTGGTGCTCGACGCGCACGACAAGGTGCTGCGCGCGAGCTCGGCCGCACGGGCGTTCGGGTTGGTCAAGGGCGACCGGCTGATGGCAGCCGAACTGCTGGCGCTGGCCAGGCAGGTACGCCGGGACGGCGAGATCCGCGAGAGCGAGATCGACGTCGCCGGCCACAAGTTCGGTCAGGAGACCACCAACTTCGCGGTACGCGTCGCCCCGCTCGGCTCCCACGGCCTGGTGCTGGTGCTCGCCGAGGACCAGACCGAGCGGCGCAGGGTCGAGGCCGTACGCCGTGACTTCGTCGCGAACGTGAGCCACGAGCTGAAGACCCCGGTGGGCGCGATGAGCCTGCTGGCCGAGACCATCCAGGACGCCGCCGACGACCCTGAGGCGGTCGGCCGCTTCGCCGGGCGCATGCAGCACGAGGCCGCCCGCCTCAACTACCTCATCCAGGACCTGATCACCCTCAGCAGGATCCAGGGCGCCGAGCCCATCCCCACCCCCGGGCAGGTCTCGATCGACGAGGCCATCCACGACGCCATCGACCACTGCAACACCAAGGCCGTCGCCAAGGACATCGCGCTCGTCTCCGGAGGCACCGAGAACCTGCGCATCTGGGGCGACGACGAGCTGCTCGTCACCGCCCTGCGCAACCTGATCGACAACGCCGTCGCGTACAGCCCCGAGCACACGAGGGTCGTGGTCAGTGTGCGGCCCGCGGGCGACTCGGTGGAGATCAGCGTCAGCGACCAGGGCATCGGCATCCCCGAGGAGGCGCTCGAGCGCATCTTCGAGCGCTTCTTCCGCGTCGACGCGGCCCGCTCGCGCGCGACCGGGGGCACGGGCCTCGGCCTGGCCATCGTCAAGCACGTCGCCGCCGCGCACGCCGGCGAGGTGTCCGTCTGGAGCAAGGAAGGGTCCGGCTCCACCTTCACCCTCCGCCTGCCCGCCTTCGGCGGCACGGCGGTGGCAGTACCACCCTCGATTCCCCTGGAGACAGCCAAATGACCCGAGTTCTTGTCGTGGAGGATGAGGAGTCGTTCTCCGACGCCCTGTCCTACATGCTCCGTAAAGAGGGCTTCGAGGTGTCGGTCGCGGCGACCGGGCCCGAGGCGCTCGACACGTTCGACCGCAATGGCGCCGATCTGGTGCTGCTCGACCTGATGCTGCCGGGTCTGCCCGGCACGGAGGTGTGCCGCTCCCTCAGGCAGCGCTCCAAGGTCCCGGTCATCATGCTGACGGCCAAGGACAGTGAGATCGACAAGGTCGTGGGCCTCGAGCTGGGCGCCGACGACTACGTCACCAAACCGTTCTCCTCGCGCGAGCTGGTGGCCCGCATCCGCGCGGTGCTGCGCCGCCAGGGCGACGTGATGGAGGAGCTGGAGACCGCGGTGCTGGCGGTCGGCCCGGTGCGCATGGACGTCGACCGGCACGTCGTCGCGGTGCGCGGGGAGCATGTGCAGCTGCCGCTGAAGGAGTTCGAGCTCTTGGAGGTGCTGTTGCGCAACGCGGGGCGTGTTCTGACCCGCGGCCAGCTCATCGACCGCGTCTGGGGCGCCGACTACGTGGGCGACACCAAGACCCTCGACGTCCACGTCAAGCGCCTGCGGGCCAAGATCGAGGCCGACCCGTCCAACCCGCGCTGCATCCTCACCGTGCGCGGCCTGGGCTACAAGTTCGACGCCACCGAAGAATGAGAAAACCCTTGTTCCGGTACGGATCGCGTACCGGAACAAGGGTTTTTGCGTGTCAGTGGGCTTCCTCGGAAGCGCTGGCGGACGGCGCCGGGGTGGGCGTGGCGGCCGGAGTGGCGTTCGGGGCCGGGGGGTAGTCCTTGAACTCGCGGCTGCGCGTAACCACAGGGACGTTCAGGGACACGATCCCGGCGTTGGCGAACTGGAGGTCCAGCTTGACGCTCTCGCCGCCCCTGAGGCTCTTGGGGATCGCCTCGAGCATGATCTGAGGGGCGGGCTTGCCGGTGTTCACCAGCTGGTTGCTCGGGAGCTGGATCGGAGCGGTGACCTTGACCGTACCCATGCCGCCCGCGTTGACCGCCTCGAGGGTGTCGGGGGCGCCGGCGGTGTTGAGGATGTTCAGGTAGATCGGGGCCGAGCCACGCCAGGCGAGCTGCGCACCGGAGTCGGGGCCGAGGATGAACGCCTGAGGGATCTGAATGCCGCGCGTGCCGTAAGCACCGTTCTCGATCAGTACCCCTGCCTCATTGGGCGCGTACGGCTTGTTGGTGTTGGCGTCGAATCCAGCCCCGCAGCCCGCGAGCACGGGGGCTGCCAAGAACGCGGCGGCTACGACAATCCAGCGACGGCTGGTCACGGGCGGGTTCTCCTTGGTCTTGCGGAGGGCTCGCGCATGCGCTAGGCGGAGGTGGCGCGCATGCGTGATGTGCAGCGCCCACCATATCCACCCCAATCCATGGTCATATCCACACCCCTGCAGGTCATTAGCTATGTCCGCAAATGCGATTCATAGAGTTGAGCGCTTGTCAAGCCCCAATATGAGGCCTTGACCTGCAGTTATGATGATTTCACTGTTCCGGGAGGCTGTGGATGCGTGGTACCCTGGAGTACAGCGGAAGGGGTACTTGTCACATGACTTTCCAGGTCGGCGACACTGTCGTCTACCCCCACCATGGGGCTGCTCGGATCGAAGCAATCACGAAGCGATCCATCAAGGGTGAGGAAAAGACCTACCTGGTGCTCAAGGTCGACAAGGGCGACCTTACCGTCCAGGTGCCAGCCGAAAACGCAGAACTCGTCGGTGTGCGCGATGTTGTCGGCCAGGAAGGCCTTGAACGGGTTTTCGATGTCCTGCGCATGCCGCACACGGAAGAGCCCACCAACTGGTCTCGCCGTTACAAGGCCAATCTGGAGAAGCTCGCCTCCGGCGATGTGAACAAGGTCGCCGAGGTGGTTCGGGACCTTTGGCGGAGAGACCGCGAGCGCGGGCTGTCCGCCGGTGAGAAGCGCATGCTTGCCAAGGCGCGCCAGATCCTGGTCAGCGAGTTGGCCCTGGCGGAGAAGACCAACGAGGACAAGGCTGAGGCCCTGCTCGACGAGGTTCTCAACTCCTGAATACGAATCTTCCCCGGGTGGGCGTCGGAGTCGACGTCCACCCGTTCGCTTCGGGAGCCTCGGGGCGCGAACTCAACCTCGCCGGCCTGCACTGGCCGGGCGAAACCGGGCTCGAGGGCCACTCTGACGGCGACGCGGCCGCGCACGCGGCGTGTGATGCGCTGTTGTCGGCCGCCGGTCTGGGCGACGTCGGGCAGCTGTTCGGGACCGCCGATCCACGCTGGGCGGGCGCCTCGGGCGTCGCGCTGCTGGAGGAGACCGCGCGCCAGGTCCGGGCCGCGGGCTACGAGATCGGCAATGTGGCCATCCAGGTGATCGGCAACCGGCCCAGGCTGGCGCCGCGCCGTACAGAGGCCGAAAAGGTGCTCAGCACCGCCGTCGGCGCGCCTGTGAGTGTGTCGGCCACCACCACTGATGGGCTCGGGCTGACCGGGCGAGGAGAGGGCGTCGCGGCCTTCGCGACGGCTCTGGTAGTCAACCTTCTCTGAACGCCGGGCGTCTTACGTACGGATGCGTGAGGGTGTCCCGGCGGGTCGCCTAGCCCGCTGAATCAGGAGGCGGCGGTTCGTCACTGGCGCGGTACGGACCGCCGCCTCCCCTGGTTTCTTGCCTGTTCAGAGGGTAGATGTCCTCCCAAGACATGTGAACGTCTCGGGGGGAGTCACACATGATCGGCGCGATCGTTTCTGCAATAGTCATCGGCGCGATCGTCGGTGCCCTGGCCCGGCTGATCGTGCCTGGCAGGCAGAACATGTCCATCGGCCTGACGCTCATCGTCGGCATCGTGGCCGCCCTGATCGGCACGCTCATCGCGCAGGCGGCCGGCGTGGCCGACACGAGAGGGATCGACTGGATCGAGCACATACTTCAGCTCGTGCTGGCGGTCATCGGTGTGCTCCTTGTGACGCGCATGCGCCCGGGGCGGACGGGACGCACCGGTGGAACGCCCACCTGACCTGCACGTTCGTAAAGCCTGGGCATAAACGCGGTAAATCGGGTAGCGACATCCCCGTGGGAGTGAACCGTTCACCCTCACGGGGAGGTTTCGATCATGACAATCGAGTCCATCCTTGGCGCCATCGTGATTGGCGCCGTGATTGGCGCAATCGGTCGCCTGCTGCTTCCCGGCAGGCAGGCCATCGGGTGGATCCTCACCATCGTCGTCGGCATCGTGGCCGCCCTGCTGGGCACCGCGCTCGCGCAGGTGCTCGGTGTGGAGACGACGCCTGGGATCGACTGGATCGAGCTGGTGATGCAGGTGGTGCTGGCGGTCGTCGGCGTCGGCCTGGTCGCCGGGCTCAAGCGCGGCTCCAGGGTCTAGGCGGGATAGATGCGCCCGCCCGGGATCATGGGTCCCGGGCGGGCTTTTCTCAGTCTTCTGGGTCTTCTGGGGGCCGTGGAGTGCTACGCAGGCGCCCCGAGGGGGCCGGGGTGCCGTCGTCGTGGACCACAGGGTGGGGGGCGGTGTCCTCTGACTCGTCGTCCCGCTCTTCCGCGTCGGCCAGCTCGGGGCCGTGCCCGGGGTCGGGCAGGTCGTCCGTTACGACGGGGTGCGGCTGGGTGTCGGCATCTTTGTCGTCGGTGCGCGGGTGGACCAGGACGTCGGCCGGCTTGACCCGATCGCCCCAGCGCATGGGGCGGCGTGGCTGCGGCTCCTCCTCGCGCTGCACGGGGCGTGGCTGCGGCTCTTCTTCGTGCTGCACGGGCCATTCGGTCACCTGCGCGGACACCGGCGCCTCAGGATCTTCCTGGACCTCCTGGACCTCCTGAACTTCCTGGAGCTGTGGAGGCGGCGGCGTCTCGGCCGGGCGGTCCGGGTGGAAGGGAACGATGTCCCGCTCCACCGCGGTGTCCTCCGCCTCCGCCCGATGAGACTGCACGTGCTTGATCAGCAGCAGCCAGAGCCACAGCGCCACGGCCAGCATGACCCAGGGCGCAAGTGCCACCCCGACGGCCGCCTGCCGTACGTCGAACTCGAACCGCAGCGCCGTCGCCACGTTCGCCGCCGCGGCCGCCACGATGAGCACGACCAGCACGAACGCCGCCTGCACGCGCACCACCAGCCGGGCCGAGCGCAGCAGGAGCACGTCGATCAGCGCGATCACCAGGAGGGCGTCGAAGGCCGCCGGATAGAGGAAGGCGAGGTCCTGCCTGGCCTCGCCGGTGATGGCCAGCGCGCGCAGGTCGTCGAATGAGAGTGCGCACGCGGCCCCGGTCAGGGCGGCGACCGCGAGCCCGGCCAGGGCGATGCCCAGGCGGCGGAGCATAGAGGGGGGAGTCACGTCCATGGCGGTTTCGAGCCTACAGAAGAATGGGGACCAGGACCGATCAAGGGAGATACATGGCCGAGCTGTCGGAAGATGTTCGCAAACTTCTGGACGCGCCGAATTATGCGACGGTGACCAGTATCAACCCCGACGGCGGGCCGCAGTCGACCGTCGTGTGGGTGCGTACGGACGGCGACGACGTGCTGTTCTCGACCGTGAAGGGGCGCAGGAAGCCGCGGAATTTCGAGCGGGACGCGCGGGCCAGTCTGCTGGTCATCGACCCGGACAATCCGTACAGGTATGTGGAGGTGCGCGGGCGTGTGACCATGACGCCCGACCCTGAAGGCGCGCTCATTCAGGAGCTCTCGCAGAAGTATCGAGGGATGCCTTGGGAGGACAAACCGGACACAGAGCGGCTCATCGTACGGATCTCGCCGGACAGGGTCACGTTGCGGGGCTGATTTATCGGTGTGACGGCGGGATTTATCGGCGTGACCAAGGCGCGGAGGCGTTAGCCTTGCCTTCGTGAGCCTGCACATCCACGACACCAGTTCGCGCACCATCCGTGAATTCGTTCCGGTCGAAGCCGGCCGGGCGTCGATTTACCTGTGTGGGGCGACCGTGCAGGCTCCGCCGCACATCGGGCATATCCGCTCAGGTGTGAACTTCGACGTTCTCCGGCGCTGGCTGGCGCGTTCAGGCTATGACGTGACGTTCTGCCGCAATGTCACGGACATCGACGACAAGATCATCAGGGTGGCGGCAGAGGAAGGCGTGCCCTGGTTCGTCGTGGCCGAGCGCAACCAGCGGGCCTTCACCTGGGCGTACGACACGCTGGGTTGCCTCCCGCCGACCGTCGAGCCGCGAGCCACGGGTCACGTGCCCGAGATGATCACGCTGATGGAGCGGCTGATCGCGCGCGGCCACGCGTACGCGTCGGGCGGTGACGTCTACTTCGACGTCCAGTCGTACGCCGACCGCTACGGCGCGCTCTCCAACCAGAAGCTGGAGAACATGCGGGCCGCGGCCGACACCGACGACGAGTCCTGCAAGCGCGACCCCCGTGACTTCGCCCTGTGGAAGGGGGAGAAGCCGGGCGAGCCGACCTGGCCCACCCCCTGGGGGCCCGGCCGCCCCGGCTGGCACCTGGAGTGCTCGGCCATGGCGACGAAGTACCTCAGCCCGACCTTCGACATCCACGGCGGCGGGATCGACCTGATCTTCCCGCACCACGAGAACGAGATCGCCCAGTCGCAGGCGGCGGGCGACGGCTTCGCCCGCTACTGGATGCACAACGGCCTGGTCAAGATCGGCGCGGAGAAGATGAGCAAGTCGCTCGGAAACTCGCTGCTGATCCCCGAGATGGTGCAGAAGGTCCGGCCGGTGGAGCTGCGCTACTACCTGGCGGTGCCGCACTACCGCTCCCCGATCGAATACTCGGAAGAGGCCCTGATGGAGGCCGCGGCGGCCTACCAGCGCATCGAGGGCTTCGTGACGCGTGCCGCCGAGGTCATCCACGACGTCGACGCGGACGCGCCGCTGCCGCAGGCGTTCGTGGACGCCCTCAACGACGACCTGGGCACGCCGCAGGCTCTCGCGGTCGTGCACGAGGTGGTGCGCGAGGGCAACGTGGCGCTGTCGCGGGGCGACAAGGAGGCCGTGGCCCGGCTGCTCGCCGAGACCCAGAACATGCTGGACGTGCTCGGCCTCGACCCGCGCTCTCCGCAGTGGCGTGGGGCCGGGTCGGACCTCTCGCCGGTGGTGGACGCGCTGGTGGCGGTGGCGCTGGAGCAGCGGAAGGCGGCCAGGGAGCGCAAGGACTACGCCGCGGCCGACGCGATCAGAAACCAGCTGGCGGCGGCGGGGATCACGGTGGAGGACACGCCTCACGGCGCCCGCTGGGAGCTCACCCGCTGACACGGCCCGTGGCGTTCGCCGACTTCCACGAGATCTCGTTCAACGCTGTCCGTTGACATCGGAAGCGGCCCGGCTGCTGACGGGGGGAGGGCCTTCGAGAGAGGCCTTCCCCCTGTGTGGTCAGTCGGCGTGGAGGGCGGCTCGGAGGTCAGCGAGAGGGTCGGGCTGGGCGGGGCCGGGGGTCTGGACGCGGACGGAGAGAAGGCGGCCGTTCCAGCGGGCCGGGGTGCGGTAGCGGTCGGACACGGGCAGGCCGGTGTCGTGTCCCAGGCGGAGGCCGGCGCCGCCGTGCTGGAGGGCGACGGGGAGGAGACCGTCGAAGGCCAGGGTGCCCACCACGGCGTCGCCGTGGAGGAGGTGGAAGGCGAAGCCGTCCGGCCCCGCAGTGTGGGCGACGCCCAGGGCCTGGCTGCCGGGCGGAACGGGGCGGTCCGCGGTGACCTCCAGGAGTTCACCGGCGCGGGAGAAGGCGAAGGCCAGGTGGCCTCCGGTGACGTACAGGGCGAAGCCGCCGTGCCAGTCTCCCAAGGCGAACAGGACGCCGTCAGGGGCGTCGGCGGCCTCCACCTCGGCGGTGAAGCGGAAGCCGCCGAAGAGCACGGGGAGGGACTCGTCGCAGATGGGGGAGGCGCCGGGGCGGTACGTACGGTCGTCACCCACGGGCCAGACCGGGCCGATGAGGGCGCCGATGCGGTCCACGAGATTGTCGAAGAGCGGCAGGACGTGGTTGCGTTCGGCCTCCCGGTCCCACAGCCGCCGGAGCTCGGCGACGACCTCTGGATGCTCGGCGGCCACGTCGGTGGCCTCGGAGAAGTCCGCGGAGAGGTCGAACAGCGCCCAGTGGTCGTCTTCGAAGGCCCGGCTCCCGGTGAGGAGCTTCTCCTCGTCGAGGACGCCCGTGGAGACGTGGTCGGTGGTCGCCTTCCACCGTCCGTGGATGAGGGAGCGGGAGCCCAGCATCTCGAAGTACTGGGTGTCGCGCGGCGCGGGCGCCTCGGGGTCGTCGAAGGTGGCGTGGAAGCTGGCCCCGTCGATCTCCTGCTGCTCGATCCCGTCGACGACGTCCGGCGCCTCGATGCCGATCACGTCCAAGAGGGTCGGGAACAGGTCGTTGACGTGCACGACCGGGCGGCGGACCGCGCCACGCTCGCGGATCCCGGCCGGCCAGTGGACGATGAGCGGCGTACGGGTGCCGCCGAGCCAGGTGTAGCGCTTCCACAGGCGGAACGGGGTGTTGCCCGCCCACGCCCAGCCCCACGAGTAGTGGTTGTAGGTGCGGGGGCCGCCCCAGTCGTCGTAGTGGGCGAGGTTGGCCTGCAGGGACTCGGGGAGGCCCGAGGAGAAGCGGTGCTCGTTGACGCTGCCGTCCACGCCGCCCTCGGCGCTGGCCCCGTTGTCGGAGAACAGCACGACGATCGTGTTGTCGAGCTGTCCCGTCTCCTCCAGGTGGTCGAGCAGGCGGCCGATCTGGGCGTCGGTGTGGGTCAGGAAGCCCGCGAAGACCTCCTGCTGGCGGGCGTACATGCGGCGTTCGTCGTCGCTGAGGCCGCCCCAGGCGGGCACCCAGGCCGGACGCGGGGTGAGGGTGGTGCCGGGTGGGACGACGCCCGCTTCGAGCTGGCGCTGGAAGATCTCCTCCCGCCAGGCGTCCCATCCCCGGTCGAACCGGCCGCGGTAGGGCTCGACCCATTCGGGCGTCACATGGTGCGGGGAGTGCACGGCGCCGAGACCGAAGTAGAGAAAGAAGGGTTTGCCCGGGGTGGCGTAGCGCTGGTCGTCCAGGTAGCGGATGGCGCGGTCGGTCAGGTCCTCAGTGAGGTGGTAGCCCTCCTCGGGGGTGGCAGGCGGGTCGACGTAGTGGTTGTCCTCCACGAGGTTGGGGGCGTAGTGGTTGGCGTCGCCCTGGAGGAAGCCGTAGTAGCACTCGAAGCCGGCGCCCAGAGGCCAGTGGCTGAACGGGCCGCCCGCCGAGCGTTCGAAGCGCGGCGTGAGGTGCCATTTGCCCACGGCGAGGGTGGAGTAGCCGTTGTCGCGCAGGATCCGGGGCAGGGTCGCGGCAGAGCGGGGGAGGCGGGCGGTGTACCCATGGTGGTCCAGCGGGATGTCGGCGAGGAAGCCCATGCCGACTGCGTGGTGGTTGCGTCCGGTGAGGAACGAGGCCCTGGACGGCGAGCACAGGGCCGTCACGTGGAACCGGTTGTAGCGCAGTCCTCCGGCGGCCAGCCGGTCCATGTGCGGGGTGGCGATGTCGGAGCCGAAGCAGCCGAGCTGGGCGAAGCCGGTGTCGTCCAGGACGATGGCGACGATGTTCGGGGCGCTGTCCGGCGGACGGTCGGCGCTGCGGAAGATCGGTTCGGAGGTCATGGTGGTGCTCCTGCGAGGTCGGGAGGGATCGGCTGGCAGCGGACGGGAGGCTTGGAGATGGCGATGAATCAGCCGGCGGTGGACGGGGTGGCGTCGGTCCGCGGGGCGAGGACGCGGTTGAGCAGGAAGCCGAACCCCGCCGCGACGATCATGATGGTGAGGCCGTAAATGCTTGCGGGGACGGCCAGGGCGAGGTCATCGGTCAGGCTCAGCGCGATGGTGAGGGCCAGCGCGGCGTTGTGGAAGCCGATCTCCATGCCTGCGGCGATCGACGGGCCGCGCCCGGCGCGGGTGAGCCGCCCCGCCCAGTAGCCGGTGGTGAGGCTGGCGAGGGCGAACGCGACGACGGCCGGGAAGACCGTGGTGAGGTTGTCGATGAGCGGGGAGAGGTTGGAGGCGAACCCGCTCGCGATGAGCGCGGCCAGGCTGAGCCCGGAGATGACCCGGAAGACGCGTTCCGCCTGTTTGGCGAACCGGTCCCACTTCGCCTTGACGGCCATGCCGATCGCGATCGGCACGAGGACGGCGGCGAAGACCTGCACGATCTCCCCGCCGTGGAGCCCGATGCCTTCCTGCGCGGGCAGGAAGTGCGCCAGCGACAGGTTGGTGATCGCCGTCAGCGTGACGACCGACAGTACGGAGTTGACGGCGGTGAGCGTCAGGTTGAAGGCCACGTCGCCGCCGAACAGGTGTGAATACACCCCGGCGAGCGGGCCGCCGGGCGAGGCGGCGACGAGCATCATGCCGACGGCGGGGAGAGGCGGCAGACCGAGCACGCTGACGATCGCGAAGCACAGAAGTGGCAGGACGAGCAGTTGGCAGGCGAGCGCGGCGGCTATCGTCAGCCGGTAATGGCGCACGCGCCGGAAGTCCTCGACCGTCAGGCCGAGGCCCAGCCCGAGCATGAGGACCGCGACGACGGACAGCATGGCCCCGTTCACGCGCCGCTCCCTTCGGAGACCGTGATCACGGTGCTCTCCTCACTACGATGGAACCTGATTAAGACAAGTTGTCTTAATTTGCGGCGATACTATGGTGACTTGGTAGGAAAAGGCAAGAATGCGGGCAAACGAGAAGATCCTCATCGCGGCCGAACGGCTCTTCGCCGAACGCGGCTTCGGGGTGTCCCTCCGGGAGATCGCCGTCGCGGCCGGCCAGCGCAACCATTCGGCCGTGCAGTACCACTTCGGCGACAAGGCCGGTCTCGTCGACGCCCTGTACGAGTACCGCATGACGCCGCTCAACCTGCGGCGCCGCGAGCTCGTCGCGGAGCTCCGCGCGCACGGCCTGGAGGGGGACCTTCCCGCCCTGGTCGAGGCCTACGTGGCCCCTCTGGCCGAACACATCCTGGCCAATCGGGGCGCCAGCTGGTACGTGCGCTTCACCAGCCGCTATGTCCTGTCAGGCAGCTACCGGTCCTGGCCCTACTCCAGTGACCACCACCCCGCTGTCAACGAACTCGCCGGCCTCCTCTTCGAGCACCTCCCCACGCTGACGGAAGAACGCCTCCGAGTCCTCAACCTTCACATCGTCATGGTTCTCGCCGACGTCGAGCAACGCCTCACCGAACCCGGCTTCGACGAACCTCGGGCCGCCGCGGCCCTGGCCGACCTCCGTGTGACCGCCCTCGCCATCCTCACCGCCCCCGCCCCGCCTCCTTCCCGGTGATCCCCGCCCCCGCACCGGCCCGCTTCGGCATCACGGACCGCGACCTCGGTGCCGCTGCGTACGTTCACCGTTGCGACACCCCTCAACGGAGCGGCCGACCGGATCCCGGGAACGGGCGTCTACTGCCGCCCCGAGCGCCACTGCAGGTCCCAAGCGGATCTCCGACTTCCAGAACAGCCTCCGCGGCCTGGGCAACGGCCTGCTCGCCGCGCGCCTGAAACACCTCGAACGCGAGGGACTGGTGCGGAAGGTCGCGCTGCCCGCGTCTGCGTACGCGCTCACGGAGGCCGGCGCCGAGCCCGGTGCCAGCGTCCTGACGTCGTCATCAAGACCAACGAGGAGGTGCTGGAGGATATGGCCGCCGGGCGTACGACGTTCGCGCAGGCGGTCAAGGAGCCTCGCGCCGCGGCGCTGGGCAGACTGTACGGTTTCTTCCGCATTCCAGAGTCGGAGGAACGCCGCATTCCCGGCGTGGGATGAGATGCCCGGAGGCCCGAGTACTCTTGTTGGCATGGCAGCAGGGGGTAGGGCATCGGGCAGGCCCGCGAAGAAGAAGGGCCCGTCCAAGGGCGCCGGAGGGCAGGGCCGCCGGGCGCTCGAGGGCAGGGGCGCGACCCCGCCTGCCGAAATGCGCCATTGGTACAAGGACAAGGCCCGCTCCGAGCGCGTCGCCCGCGAGGAACGCGGTGGCGCACGGCGTACCGCACCGGCGCGGCAGCGGCGCTCCGAGGACGCGCCCGAATACATCGGCGGCCGCAACCCCGTGCTCGAGGCCCTGCAGGCGGGCGTGCCGTCCAACGCGCTCTACGTCGCCCAGCGCATCGACAACGACGACCGCGTGCGCGACTCCATCAGGATCGCCGCGGAGCGTGGGATCGCCCTGCTCGAGATCACCCGCGACAAGCTCGACCGCCTGACGGAGGGCGGCGTCCACCAGGGCATCGCGCTCCAGATCCCCGCCTACGACTACGCGCACCCATCCGACTTGGTGCAGCTGGCGGAGGACGCCGCCGAGACCCCCTTGATCGTCGCCCTCGACTCGGTCACCGACCCGCGCAACCTCGGCGCCATCGCCCGCTCCGCCACCGCCTTCGGCGCCCACGGCCTCCTCATCCCCTCCCGCCGCTCAGCCGGCGTCACAGGCGGGGCCTGGAAGACCTCCGCAGGCACCCTCGCCACCATGCGCGTGGCGCGCGCGGCCAATTTGACGGCGGCGCTGCGCGAGTACCGCGAGGCGGGCCTGTTCGTGATCGGCCTCGACGGCGCCGGCGAGACGGACCTCCAGGACGTGGAGCTGCTGTCCGAGCCGCTGGTGGTGGTCGTGGGATCCGAGGGCAAGGGGCTTTCGCGCCTGGTCCGGGAGCATTGCGACGTGGTGACCCGCATTCCGATGCGAGGGGCCGCCGAGTCCCTCAACGCGGGGGTGGCGGCTGGGGTGGCGCTGTACGAAGTCGCTCGTCACAGGCGTCTCTAGCGTCTACACTGATAGGCCGTGCCGACGTAGCTCAATCGGCAGAGCATCTGTCTTGTAAACAGAAGGTCAGGGGTTCGATTCCCCTCGTCGGCTCTGCGCGAAAGCCCAGGTCATTACGCGATGACCTGGGCTTTCGTACGATCTGGATCAGTTGCGGATGTCTGACTGTGTCCGGCTGTCATCGACTGACGGCGGCTCTGCTTCCCTCTCTGTCAGACTCTCGTGAGACCTGGGGACGAAGTAGTCTTCTGTGACTCAAGCAGGGCGAGAACAGGATCTTTCAGACAGTGACCTTGAC
>NZ_JBFAMX010000204.1:0-16681 GCF_040659615.1 Nonomuraea sp. NPDC049784 | reverse complement strand
GCGCGGCGGCGGCGCCGAGCGTGGCGACCGGGACCAGGACCCGGGCCAGCCGGCGCCTGCCGGGTGAGGCGGGCATCAGGTCGATGCCCGGTGGCTGGTCCTCGGTCGCCTTGATGAGCAGTTTGCGGATGTCAAGCTCGTTCATGGACGGCTCCTCGTGTCGGTTTCTCATCGGATCCCACTCCCTTCCTCCTCGGTTCGGTTGACCAGCGTGCCGGGGGCAATCAGCCGCCGCATCGCCTGCAGGCCGCGATGCGTGTGGGTCTTGACCGTCCCCACCGAGCAGCCCATCAGGTCGGCGACCTCCGCTTCCGGCAGGTCGGCGAAGAACCGCAGCACCAGCGCCGTACGCTGCCTGCCCGGCAGTTTCGCCAGCGCGTTGCGTACGTCCTCGGCCGCGGCCCGCGCCTCGCCCAGGTCGTCGGGGCCGGGCAGGTTGGGCAGCTCGGCACACGGGATCTCACGGCGCCATCGGGCGCGCCACCATGACCGGTGGGTGTTGACGAGAATCCTGCGCAGATACGCATCAGGGTTGGTGCTGGTGTCCAGGCGATGCCATACCCGGTACAACTTGCCTAACGAGGCCTGCACCAGATCTTCGGCCGCTTGCCAGTCGCCGGTGAGCAGGACCGCCGTTTTCAGGTGATACTCTCCCCGGCGCTGTACGAAGTCCGCGAAGTCCGCCTCCACCTGCTCTCCTCTCGTCGGTAATGTCGACTCCTGACACTCCCTGAGTCCCGCGCCGGGTTGACGAGAACAGCCATGAATCTCAGGAGGGCCGGGAGCAGGGTGAAGGCAACGGCATTCCGCCATTGCGCCCTGGTTACCGACCAGAGGGCGCAATTGGTGAAGGAAAGAGTCCGCCTTCTCGCGTGCCACCTTCAAGAGAACGCGGAATATCGAGACGATCGGGATTCGCCAGCGCCTTTTCGGGGCGCCCCGCCCGAACGCTCGCCCCCGGCGACGGCTTGTCCGGAAGCAGATCCGACCAGAGCCAGGCGCTCCGGAACGCCGCCTGGAGGCTTTGGCCACGCGTCCCGAACGGGCCTTACCGACCGGATCCGAACATGCGAAGAGGGCTCCCGCCGGTAAGAGGAGCTCTCTTCCTCGCCTCAAACCGATCCACGCCGTGCTCAGGAGAAAGACATGGCGGGCCGTTATACAGAGGCAGCGAGCACCAACCGTGCCCGCATACCCCATGTCACCAATCCCGTCGACCACAAGCAAGATCAACCAAGCGTTCCGAACTGTCCCGGACATGTTCCGAACGACGGGTGCCTCATTGGCGGCCCCTGGACGCGCTGTTGAACCTGGATGGCGAGTCGGCGGTCAGGCTTCGTCGTCGTCCAGGTCGTCTATGAGGAGGCGATCACGTCTTGGGCCGCGGAGCCGGCGAGCGCGATCCATCTAGAGCATGCGGGGACGGCTGTCCTGCCAGATGGCCGGATGCCGGCGTACAACCGGGGGTTGCCTCGCCCTGCACATGGGCCATGTTTTGCATCCGGCCTGCATGCTTCACGTGGTTTTGCCAGGATGACCGTTACCGACCACCTCGCCAGGTTAAGCCGTCTCACGATGACCGTAGGCATCCGCACCAGGCGGGGAGGTCGAGATGATCCCCTTGTCAGTACGCGCACTCATCACCGGCGCGTTCACCATCGCACTGGGCATGCCCATGGGTGGTGCGTTCGCCGCTTCCGCCTCACCGGTGGGTCTGCCCGCCGATACGGTGGACCCGCCGAGTCCGCAAACCCAGAAGGATCTCGAGCAGTCGATGCGCGGTGAGGCGTTCGCCAACGCCTCCTACCGCCTCTATGCCGCGCAGGCGCAGCGGGAGAATCTGCCGTCGGTGGCCCGCCTGTTCGAGCGGACCGCTGATGTGGAACTGGGCGAGCACTTCAAGGAAGAGGCCGCGCTGAGCGGACTCGTACGCGGCGATGCCGCGAATGTGCGTGCCGCGATGGCCGGGGAGAGGTACGAGTCCCAGAAGATGTATCCCGGCTTCGCGCAGCGGGCCAAGGCCGGCGGCTACAGCCGGGCGGCCGCCCGCTTCTCGGAGATCGCCCGTGACGAAGGCATACACGCGCGAGCGTTCGGCACCGCGCTGCGCGCCGTCCAATCTGGCCAGGGCACCGTGCCGGCGCCCGCGGGCCGTCGTCGGTCACGTGCGATCCGGTGTACTGCCACCCAGATGAATCTCCGCTGACGGCATCGGGATGTCGCTTGCCAGCGGATCAAGGGCAGCGCTGACCGCGGCGGCACCCATCTCCTCGAGCGGAGACCGGACCGTGGTGAGCCAGTCGGCCTCGTCGCCGAACGGGCTGAACAGGCGATGGCCGTACCCGGCGACCGCGACGTCGTCGGGCACCACCAAGCCGCTCTCCCGCAATCGATGAATGGCGCCCCAGGCGACCACGTCCTCGGTGCTGACGATGATCTCGGCATCGGGTCGATCCGCCAGATACGCGGTCGCGGCCTCGATCCCGCCCGCAACGCTGTGCACGGCTTGGTAGACGTGGCTGTCCGGTAGCGCCACACCGCCGGCGGACAGTCCGACCCGGAAACCGTCGAGCCGATCACGCTCCGAGGGGACCGCCTCGTCGGCGAGGAAAACGACGAAACGCCGATAACCCAGGCCAAGCAGGGCACCGGCGAGCGCCTTGCCACCGTTGAAGTCCGGCGGCCTGATCGCCAGGACCGGCTCGGAGGCTTCGCCGACGATCACGACCCGGCCGCTCTCGCGCTGGAAGCCCAGCAGCTGCTCCATCAGCCTGGAGCCCGCCTTCGCGGTCGTATCCCGCTTCCTGGCCAGCACCAGCGCCTGTGGGCGCTGCCGGCGCAGATCCTGCACCAGATCGCGTTCCCGCGACTCGTCACCTTCGGTCGAGAGCAGGTTCAGGATGTAACCGCGCTGGGACGCCTCCCGCATCGCCCCGAAGGCGATCCGGGCGAAGAACTGGTCGCGAATATCGCCGACCACCAATGCGACCGCGGGATAGCGACCGCGCGCCATCGCTTGCGCGGCGAGGTTGGTGGTGTACCCGACCTGTTCCGCCGCGGCCAGCACCCGCTCCCGGTACTCGTCGGCGACCTGCCGGACACTGCCGTTGAGCACGCGGGAGGCCGTGGACTGCGATACACCCGCCGCGCGCGCGACATCGGCCAGCCGGGGATTCCCATTGGGTTCGTTCGACACGACTGACATGATAACGATCTGGTTTGGGACAGCGCTGTCCAACACCCGACTTCGGCCATCCTCCCCCGTGCAGCAGCAAAAAAACCAATCTCGCGCTCTTGTCGGGAAAGCGCTCGCCGGGCAATATGGCCACCCAACGCGCTGTCGATCTGGAGGTTCGCCATGCACCGTTGCAGAGTCAGCAGCGGGGGTCGCTCATGATCGGTCGACCAGGATGTCTCAGACTTCTCGCCGTCGTCGCAGCCGCGGTGCTGGCCGCCACCCAGGTGGTGTCACCGGCATCAGCCTCGGGTGATCCCGGGATCACCTTCACGAACCCGGTGGCCGCAGACGGGATCACCGCCTGGCCAGGAGATCCGGACAAGACACCTGAGCACGCGGCGTCGAGCCGGCTCGGGGTGCCGTGCTGGCAGACCAGCAACGACCTGAAGAACCAGTACATCTATCTGAACATCGACGCGGCCAGGATCCCGGCCGGCGCCACCGACGCGGTGCTGACGGTGAACTACTTCGACAGCCCAGGTCAGCAGCTCACCGCGCAGTACGACAGCGTCAGCGCGGCCTTCACCCCGCTGCCGTGGTTCTCGTTTCCCGGCTCGGGAGCCTGGGCGACCACGCAGTTACGGATGTCCAGCATCAACTTCCAGAACCGCGCGAACGGCGCCGACATCCGTCTGATGGCGAATGCACCTGGCGGTGTCATCAGCCCGGTCTGCGTCTCGTCGGTCAGCGTCTCGTTCGCGGACACCACCGGCATTACGGTGACCAACCAGAGCCTGGTCTTCACTCAGGGCGCGGGCAGCGTCACGCTCACCTCGACCGCGTCCTCGGTCGCCTGGAGCATCACCGACGACCAGTATCTCCCGGTTGCCTCAGGCAACGCTGCGGTTACAGCCGGGGTGGGCTCGATCAGCACCAGCGGCTTGAAGCCCGGCTTCTACAACCTCCGCCTCACCGCCGGTCAGACGGTCGTCGGTACGACGCTGGCCGTCATCCCGCCGCTCCCGGCGGGAATCCAATCCCCAACCGGCAAGTGGGGCGTGAACACGCACATGTCCCACTACTACAACCTCAGCGGCGCCTTGATCCGCACCCTCGCCCTGACCGGCTTCTCGCACATCCGCGACAGCCTCGAGTGGCCGCGCGTCGAGTCCGGCTCGCCCGGCAACTACTCGGTCGACCCGAAGTACGACGCGATGATCGCGGACGCGAAGGCGAACGGCATCATCCCGCTGCTGGTAACCGGCTACCGCAACCCGTTGTACGACGGCGGCCACACCCCGAGCACGCCCGACGGCCTGGCGGCGTACGGCCGCTATCAGAGCTGGTGGCTCAAACACTTCGCCGGCACCACCAACGACATCGAGACCTACAACGAGTACTACATGGCCGGCTTCAACGACAGCGCCTGCGGGATCACCGGCGCGTGCTTCCTCCAGCTGATCAAGGCCGCGTACGAGCAGACCCACAAGGACAACCCGAACGCGAACGTCATCGCCGACGTCGGCCCGAACAAGGGCGACACCTCCTTCCGCGACCAGTTGCTGTCCCTGGGTGGGCTGGCCTACATGGACTCGATCAACGCGCACATCTACACGTTCCCCGGCCCGGAGGGAGACCTGGACACCCAGATCCAGAACCTGCGCACCGAGGCCGACGCGAACGGCGGTGCCGGCAAGCCGATCTGGATCAGCGAGGAGGGCTACCCGACCGCGCCGAGCTTCGGCGGCTCGATGCTCGACCAGGCGCGCAAATCGATCCGCAACGACGTGATCATGATCGCGAACGGCGTCAGCCAGTTCTACTGGTACGACGCCCTGAACGACGGCACCAACCTGGACGACAAAGAGAGCACCTTCGGCCTCCTGCAGGCCCCGGCCGGGCCGATCGCCGGCATGGCCCCGAAGCCGGGCCTGGTGGCGAAGGCGACCACGATCCGCGCCCTCACGGGCCTCGCCTACAGCGGCCGCGACACCCTGCCGTCTCCGCTGTACTCCTACCGCTTCGGCTCCGGTGCCGCGACCACCCGTGTGCTCTGGTCGACCGGCACCGGCACCTCATCCGTCAACCTCACCACCACCAGCCCGCTCGAAGTGACCGACATGTACGGCCACAAGACCACCCTGACCCCGACGGGCGGCGTCGTGAACCTGACCGTCGACCAGGATCCGGTCTTCGTCAAGGGACCCGCCACCGCGGCCTCGCAGCAGTCGAAGCCGGAGTTGAAGGTCGCGGCCGCGGATCCGTCCAACTCGCTGGAGCCGACCGCGGTCACGGTGACTCTCAAGAGCACGGTCCGCAACCTCGGCCCGCGCACGGTGACGATCGCGGGCCAGACCAAGCAGGTTCTGGTCACCCCGGGCCAGGACACCACGGTCACCATCCCGGCCCCGGCGAGCGACACCCTCGGGTCGCGGCACCTGGTCGCGACGGTCGCCCGTAATGGGAAACCGACCGCGCGCCTGGTCGCGTGGACCAGCGTCGAACCTGCGACCAAGATCCGCGTCCTCCCGCAGATCACCCAGGTCTCACCGCTGCAGGCCGGCCTCGGTGTCGAGCTCACCAACACCAGAGCGACCACAGCAGCGACGATCCAGGGCCTGGCCTGGACCATCGCCGGGCAGAAAGGCACAGCTGGCACCGGCCAGTCGATCGCACCGGGACAGAAGGCAATGATCAGCATCCCGGTCAGCGGTCTCCAGCTCTGGAAGCCCTACGCCTACACGGTGGATCTCACCACCTCCGACGGCAACAAGGTCTCCGCGACGGGCACCACCGCCTTCAACCCGATCGCGCCCTTGGCAACAACCCCGAGCAGCTCGATCAACCTCGCCACCGACGCCAGCTGGATCGCCTTCACCCGCCCCTGGGGCGGACCTGCCGACCTTTCGGGTACGGCGAGCTTCCAGTACGACGCGACGGGGCTGACCATCAACGCGGCCGTCACCGATGACGTGTTCTCCCAGACCGGGACCGCTGCCACCTTGTGGCGCGGCGACAGCCTGCAGTTCGCGATCAGCCACGGGCTGCCGGGTGAAAGCCCGACCGCCACCGAGATCGGTGCCGCCTTGCTGTCGACCGGGCCGGCCGTCTACACCTTCGGCACCTCGGACGGCAGCCCGGCCGGGACCACGCCCGGCGCCACCGCCGCGATCACGCGCGCGGACGGCGTTACGTCGTACCAGGTCAAGCTGCCCTGGGCGGCGCTCGGGTTCCAGTCCCAGCCGGCAGGACCGGTCGCGATCGCCCTCGCCATGAACGAGGACGACGGCGCCGGGCGTGCCGGGGCCCTGCAGTGGGCGAGCGGGATCGTCACGGGGAAGACCACCACCCTGTTCCTGCCAGGAACGTTCACCAGCTGAGAGAAGGAGTAAGCAGTGTTGACCACACGATGGAGGGCGGGCGCCGTCACCGCGCTGGTGATCCTGGCGGCCACCTCCTGCTCATCAGGATCCGGGAGCGAAGGCATCAGCGATGACGGCACCGTGACGATCACGGTCGGGCAGAAGCCCACGCCGGACCAGGCGGCCGCGCTGAAGACCTGGACCGACCGGGTCGCGCAGTTCGAGAAGGCCAACCCGAAGATCAAGATCGAGGGTTCGGAGTACGGGTACGACGTGCAGACGTTCCAGGCCGACCTGGCCGCCGGGACGCTGCCGACCGTGGTCGCGATCCCGTACACCGACGTCCAGGGTCTGATCGAGCGTAAGCAGCTCGCCGACATCACCGACGTGGTGAAGGCGTCGCCGGTCAGCAGCAAGATCAATCCGGAGGTGCTGAAGACCGTCCAGGACTCCAGCGGCCACATCTTCGGCCTGCCGGTGCAGGCGTACACGATGAGCCTCAACTACAACCGCGCGCTGTTCAAGCAGGCCGGGCTCGACCCAGACAAACCGCCGACCACGTGGGAAGAGGTCCGGCAGGATGCCAAGATGATCGCGGACAAGACCGGCAAGGTCGGCTACGCGATGATGACCACCAACAACACCGGCGGCTGGGTCCTCACCGCGATGACCTACACGTACGGCGGATCCATCGAGAAGGTGAACGGCGGAAAGGCCTCGGCCGCCTTCAACGACACCCCGATGGAGAACGCGCTCACCACGCTCCAGCAGATGCGCTGGACCGACAACGCGATGGGCAGCAACTTCCTGTTCAACCAGAAGCAGCTGCAGCAGGAGTTCGCCGGTGGCAAGGTCGGGATGTACATCGGTACGCCAGGCGACTACCGCGACGCTGTCACCACGATGGGCGCCAAGGGTGAGGACATCGGCGTCGCGCCGCTGCCGCTCGGCTCGCCGGACGGCGGCACACTGACCGGCGGCGCCGTACAGATGTTCAACCCGAAGGCGTCGAAGCAGCAGATCGAGGCCGCGGTCAAGTGGGCCGAGTTCTTCTGGCTGGAGAAGTTCACCAACCAGGACCATGCGGTCACCGATGCGAAGGCCGCGAACGCGGATAAGCAGTACTCCGTCGGCCTGCCGATGCTGTGGTTGTTCGACGAGGCGTCGAAGAAGCAGTACGACGAGTGGATCAAGCCGTATGTGAACACGGTCCAGGCGAACTTCACGCCGTACACGTCCAAGGCCGCGTCGCTGAAGCTGATGATCGAACCGCCGGTCGCCGGGCAGAAGGTGTACGCGAACCTCGACTCGGTCCTCCAGACCGTACTGACCCAGAAGGACACCGACCTCGGCAAGCTGCTCGAGGACGCGTCGAAGACGGTCGACGGGCTGCTGGCGAGCTCGTGATGGCATCGAAGTCGGTGAGCATCCGGCTCGCATCCGGGGACCACCGGACCACGCGCTTCACGCAGCGCCTTGCGCGGTGGGTCCGGCGCGGCGGGATCAGCACCCTGGTGTTCCTCATCCCGACGCTGGTGATCTTCGGGCTGTTCTCTTGGTGGCCGATCGCGCAAGGTCTGGTCCTCGCGTTCCAGCAGACGAATCTCGTCACCGCGGCGGAGTGGGTCGGACTCGACAACTTCCGCAAGATCCTGGCCGATCCGCTGCTCGTCACCGCGGTACGCAACACCGCGTGGTTCGCGTTGCTGGCCTTGGTGTTCGGGTACCCGGCGCCGCTCGCGCTCGCGGTCTTCGTCCGCGAGCTGCGCCGTGGCCGGGCGTTATTCTCGGTGCTGGCGTACCTGCCCGTGGTACTGCCACCGGTGGTGGCGATCCTGTTGTGGCGGGTGTTCTACGACGCGAGTGACTCCGGCCTGTTCAACACCCTTGCCCGGGGCATCGGCCTCGGCCCGTTCCAGTGGCTGCAGGACGCGCACTCCGCGATGCCGAGCATCGTCCTAGAGGCGACCTGGGCCAACGCCGGCTCGACGATGATCATCTACCTGGCCGCGCTGTCCGGCGTCCGCAAGGATCTCTACGAGGCGGCCGAGATCGACGGAGCCTCGATCTGGCGGCGAATCGTGCACGTGACGCTGCCGCAGATGCGGACGATCCTGCTCATCACCCTGCTGCTGCAGATCATCGGCACGTTCCAGGTGTTCACAGAACCGTTCCTGTTCACCGGCGGCGGTCCGGCGAACGCGACCACCACGATCCTGATGCTGCTCTACAACTACGCCTTCATCAACGGCGACTACGGTGGGGCGACCGCGCTGTCAGTGCTGCTCGCCATCTTCCTCGGGCTGCTGTCGCTGCTGTACTTCCGGCTCACGCGGCGCTGGAGTACGACGTGAGCGCGCGGACCGGGGACCGCGGCATCATCTCCGCGGCGGATCGCCGGCGCCCGCTGGTGCGCTGGACCCTCGGCGGCGGCCAGGCCCTGATCCTGATCCTGCTCGCCCTGGCCGGCCTCGGGCCCATCCTGTGGCTGGCCAAGGCGGCGATCTCGCAACCGCACGACATCGCCTCGAACCCGCTCGCCCTGTGGCCGGGCCAGCCGCAGTGGCAGAACATCGAGACCGCCTGGTCCCGGCTCCGGGTCGGTCCGGCACTGATCAACACGGTCCTGATCGCCCTCGGCAACTGGGCCGTGTCGGTGCTGGTGGCGACGACCGGAGGCTACGCGCTGGCGATCCTGCGACCGAGGTATGCCAAGATCATCAACGGTGCGCTGCTGGCCACGATGTTCATCCCCGCCGTGGTCTCGCTCGTGCCGCTCTACCTGACCGTGCTCAAGGTTCCGGTCCTGGGCGGGTCGTTGATCAACACCTACTGGGCGATCTGGCTGCCCGCCGGCGCCAGCGCCTTCAACGTGATCATCACCGGCCGGTTCTTCGCGCAACTGCCGGCCGAGCTGTTCGAGGCTGCCAAGATCGACGGCGTCGGCAACTTCCGCATGTTCACGTCACTGGTGCTGCCGCTGTCCGGACCGATCATCGGCGTCGTGTCGCTGCTGTCCATCATCGCGGCCTGGCGCGAGTACCTGTGGCCGAAGCTGGTCCTGCCGGACCGCACCAAACAGCCGTTGTCGGTGATGCTTCCGTCGATCCGCGACAACGTGCAGATCAGCCTGTTCATGGCGGGACTGCTGATCTCCGTGGTGCTGCCGATCGTCATCTTCCTGCTCTTCCAGCGCTACTTTCTCCGCGGTGCCGGCCTGGCCGACGGGATCAAAGGCTGAACGCCGATCTTCGCGACGATGGTTATCCGGCTACTGCGCCCGTGGCGCAAGCGAGAGGACTGAGGCATGGCCGTGTTCGACCTGCCGATCGAGGAACTGTGCGAATGCCGGCCGGAGCGGAGCGAGCCGCCGGGCCGGGACGCCGCCCCGCAGGGATGCCGGACTACGTCCCTGCCGGCTTACAGCCCGTCGCGTTCGTGCCAGTCTTCTTGCCAGCGAAGGTCGATAGGGTGGTCGGCACGTTGGTAGCGGATGTCGGTGGACAGTCGCATAACTCCGTCCGGATCGACGTTGTCGAGGGCGGCGTGAACGATGTGAGCCGTATGGATGACCATGTCGCCGGCCCGGTAGTCGGCCACCAGCCAGCGAGCGTCGTACTCCGACGCCAGCGCCGGCAGATCGGCGGTGATCGATGCCGCTGGACGCTTGAGGGTGCCATCGGCTTCCGCGCGCATGACACGACGGTGGCTACCTTCCAGGTACGTCAGGCCGCCGCGAGAGACCGGGCAGTCGCCGAGCGGGATCCACGCGGACAGAACCCGGTCCGTTCCCTCGCGAATGTAGACGAGGTCGTAGTGCGCTTGGGTGGCGGTACCGATCCCGGCCTCGCCAGGCGCCGTGTGCCGGATGATCTTGCGCCGGTGCAGATGGATCGTCCCACCGAGGAACCAGGCGAACCAGTCCCGGATCGCAGGCTGCGTGCAGAACGCACGATAGGTGGAACCTGGAACGATGTCGGTGAACAGAGCCCGGCGGAGCGCCGCGCGATCCAACCGCCCGCCGGCGATCCCGTCCCCGGCGTCCGATCCGGGTGCCGTGAGATTGGCGCCGGCTGCGCTGATCCGCTCGAAGTAGTACCGGCGGAACTCGAGTACGACGGCTGGATCGAGAGCCCGCCTGAGGAAGAGATAGCCGTCGCGACGGATCCGCGTCAACAGGGCATCGCGATCGTGACGTTCGGCGTCGGGTACGGCCTCGAGCTCGCCCAGCCGGGTGGGAGACTCGTCGAGGGTGTAGCCGTTGGAGGTCAGCATGAAGACGACCTTGCCAACAGCGGATGGGGTTCGCCATGCACAGATCGACGTGCCGGATGGACTTTCCGACTGCTAGGCCTGCAGGTCTCCACCCATCCGGCGCTGACTCTCGCGGAACTGGCTCGGTGCGACCCCGGTCTTGCGCGTGAAGAGCCGGCTGAAGTAACCGGCGTCGTCGTACCCGACGCGTCTGCCGACCGCAGCGATCGGCAGGTCGGTGCTCACCAGCAGCTCCTTCGCCCGGTTGAGCCGGAGCCGAAGCACGTACTCCTTGGGGCTGCAGCCGGCGGCACGCCGTACAGCCTTCCGGAACGAAGTCACCGACATGCCGAGGCGGCTGGCGTGAGCCTCCACGGACACCGAGCTGTACGCGTCGTGCATCAGGGATCTCAGAACTGGGCTTTGGGGCGATCCCGATGCGGAGATCGACTTGTACGCCGCGTTGATCACGTGGTGCATCGCGCTGGCCGCCTCCACGTCGCTGCGCGGATCGTCCGGCTGGCTCGCCCTGGCCAGCGAGTGAAAGGCGGTCACGAGCGCGTCGGTGTCGTGGACGCGCTGGACAGGCTGGTCCAGATCGATGTAACCGAACTGCTTGTACACCTGCGTCGCGTCACCGTCGAAGAGCGCCCACCACTCGCTCCATCCTTGCGGGTCCGGAGCGTAGGCATGCTGCACACCCGGCGGGAGCCAGAACATGGTCGGCGCGACGATGTCGTGATAACGGCCGTTCCATCGCAACCAGCCGCGACCCTCGGTCACCAGCACGGCGGCGTACGACTGCAGGGCACGGGCTTGCTGTATCACGACCTTTCCCTCGATCGAGCCGACGCCGAGGCACACGAGGCCGAGGCGGAACGACTCCGGCGCCGGTGTCAGATATCGGGCCCAGCCGACAGCCCGCCGCGATGAACTCACGCTGTCACAACCGGCTGACGACCCGTCCACGCACACCCAAAGTCTAGTGAACACCCACGAAGGAAGGATTCAGCAATGAACCTATCGACAGGCGCGCACTTGACGTACCCCCACGCAAACGGCTTCCACGCCGGTGGAGAGAGGTTGGCGATCACCCGCTGGGATCCTGACCGGCTGGCGACCGGGATTGCCAGCGTGGCGTGGCGGAACCCCGGCGAGGTGGACGTGCGAGAAGTGTGCACGCTGCCGGACCAGAGCGCGAAGGAGGGGACTGTCTGGTTCGACGTCGCGCGCGGAGCGGAGCGGCTCGCCGCGGTGTGGGACGATGTCCTGCACCTCGTAGACCTCGCCGATCACGCCGCAGAGCCCGAGACCGCGTATCGCGCCGCCGTAGGCCATACCCTGCAGGGGCTGGTCAGCATCAACTCGTCCGGTGATCGGGTGCTGGTGTCCGAGGAGTCACCTGGGGCATACACGCTGCTCGAGGTGGACGTCGACACAGGGCACGTCCGCGAACTGCACACCCGCGAATGGTGGGCGAACCACGCCCATTACTGCCCCGCCGACGAGGAGTGGATCGGTTTCTCCCACGAAGGATCCACGGAGACCGTGCCCGATCGCGTGTGGGCGCGGCACGCCGTCGAGATGCCGGAAGGCCAGTGCGTGCTCAAGCAGCCGGAGGGGCTGTACTTCGGGCACGAGCGGTGGGCGCATCACGCGGTGGGCGCGGTGGTTGTGGCCTACGGGGCCAGTCCGGCCGAGCCTCGCGGCCTCTACTGGACATCGCCGGACGAACCCTCGGGACGCCTGCTGTCGCGTGGCGACCGCTACTGGCACTGCGACATCAGCCGGGACGGCACACTCGCGGTGGTCGACACGACCGGACCGGCGGACCGGACCGGCAAGGGCTGGGATGACGCTGACGGCCTTGCCGACGTGCTGCTGGTGAACCTGGCGGAGGGCCGCACGACCCCGCTCGCCCGCACACGCGCAACCCGCCACCCTGCCCACCCCCACCCGATCTTCACCCCGGACGGCTCAGCCATCCTGTTCAACGATCTCGGCCAGGACGGCACCATCTCCATCACCCGCGTCGACCTTCCGTGACCGGACTGATCGGAAACGTTCACGTCCGGCGTTCCCGACCGACCTCCAGCCCGCCGGCGGCGAGCGGGTTCAACGTGCTCCCGCTCTCGCGACCGATCCTCGGAGTCGTCGCGCTCCTGGCCGTCATCGCCTCGTGGAAGGACTATCTGTGGCCGTTGCTGGTGCTGCCGAACCCGGATCTGCAGCCCGTCTCGTTGGCGCTGCCGAAGATCGCGGCCGGCAGCGAGCTGAACATCCAGATGGCAGGCCTGTTCTTCGCCCTCCTCATCCCGGTGGTCCTGTTCATCGTCTTCCAGCGCTCGTTCCTGCGCGGGGTCGGCATGGCAGGAGGGGTGAAGGGATGAGCGGCCTCCCGGAGCGCGTCCTGGTCACCGGCGCCGACGGCGCGATCGGCCGCGCGACCACCGAGAGCCTGGTACGTCTCGGCGTCAAGGTCACCGCGTTCTCGCTCACGTTCGAGCACGAGAGCCCGGCCGACCGCGTGATCGCCGGCGACGCGCGTGACGAGGCCGCCGTGTCGCGGACGCTCGACGACGTCGACGCCGTGGTGCACCTGGCCGCCATCCCGCATCCGTCGCTCGGCACCCCGGCGACCGTCTACGGCACGAACGTCGTGGCGACCTTCACCGTGCTCGCCCAGGCCGGTGAGCGCGGGGTGCGCCGGGCAGTCGTCGCCAGCAGCGTGAACGCCTTCGGCGTGCCGATGAACAGCCACGGCGTCGAGCCGGCGTACTTCCCGATCGACGAGGAGATCACGGCCGACATCGAGGACGCGTACTCGCTGTCGAAGAACAGCGACGAGGCCACCGCGCGCATGGCCTGGCGCCGCTGGGGCATCGACGTGGTTTCGCTACGGTTCCCGCTGACCAAGGACAGGCGGACGCTCATGCGCATGGCGGCCGACATCGAGCGCGAGCCGGCGTCGATGGCGCGCGAAGGCTGGGCGTACCTCGACCTCCGCGACGGCGTACGGGCGATCGAGCGCGCGTTGACCGCGCCGTTGACCGGTCCGCACGTGGTCGGTCTCAGCGCCGACGACCTGCTCATCGACCGGCCGGCCGCCGAACTGCTGCGCGAGTACGCCCCGGGGGTCCCGGTTCGCGCACCCATCGGCGAGTACGGCCCGCTCATCGACACCACTCGCGCCCGCGACCTTCTCGGGTTCGAACCTCTGTACTCCATCCACCGGCCGGACCCGGTCGGGGATCCGCTCGAGTTGGGAACCGTCAATGGTTGACACCGCCCCGTTCCGCACCTTCGACCAGCCCTGGACAGCCCGGGAGGACGTGCGCATCACCAGCGTGCGCGCCATCGTCACGGCGCCCGAGGGCACGCCCCTCGTCGTCGTGCGGGTCGACACCGACGTCGACGGGCTCCACGGGCTGGGCTGCGCCACCTTCACCCAGCGCTGGCACGCCGTTGTCGCCTTCGTCGAGGAGCATCTGGCCCGGCTCGTGACTGGGCGCTACCCGGGCGACATCGGCGACCTCATCCGGCTCGCGCGGTTCTCGGGCTACTGGCGGGAGGGGCCGGTGGAGAACAACGCGCTGTCGGGACTCGACATGGCGCTGTGGGACATCGCAGGCAAGCGAGCCGGCCTGCCCGTGCACGAACTGCTCGGCGGCAAGGTGCGCGCGTCAGCCGACACGTACATCCACGCCGGCGGGCGCGACATCCCGAGCACGCTGGACCAGGCGGAGAAGTTCGTGGAGCAGGGCTGGCGGCACGTACGCCTGCAGGCCGGGCAGACGGGCATCGGGACGTACGGGGCACCCCCGGTTGACGGCATGCCGCGGGCCGGCGCGCCCTACCCGCGCGGGTGGAACGTCGGCGAATACCTCGCCGGTGTGCCCGCCCTGTTCGAGCAGGCGCGCAAGCGTCTGGGCGACGGCGTGGAACTGCTGCACGACGTGCACTCGCGTCTCACGCCGAAGGAGGCGGTGGTGCTCGCCCGCTCGCTCGAGCCGTACCGCCTGTTCTTCCTGGAGGATGTGCTGGCGCCGGAGCACTGGGACCGACTGCCGGACGTGCGCTCGCAGTCCCCGGTCCCGATCGCCGTCGGCGAGCTCGCCACGTCGCTCACCGATGCGGCGAGGCTGATCACGTCGGGTGGCGTCGACTTCATCCGCGCGCACATCTCGGCGATCGGTGGACTCACGCCGGCGAAGAAGCTGGCGACCCTTGCCGAGTTCTTCGGTGTCAAGACCGCGTGGCATGCGCCCGGCGACACCTCCCCGATCGGGGCGGCGGCGAACGTCGCGGTGGACGTGACCACGAGCGCGTTCGGAATCCAGGAAGGGCACGTGTACAACGACGCGACTCACGAGGTGTTTCCCGGCACGCTGCGCATCGTCGACGGCTGGCTCACGCCGAACGAGGCTCCCGGATGGGGGATCGACCTCGATGAGGCGGCCGCCCTGGGGTTCCCGCCCGGCCTGTCGCGACACGACGAGTGGGCTGCGGGCGTGCGTGGTCTGGACGGCGGTCTCCTTGCTCCCTGAGCCGTGGCGGCGAGCCGGGCTTCCCGACCTGCCGCCCCTTCTCCCCGCCGGAGCCGATGCCGTCGACGAGTTCACTCGCACGGTTTACGGCCGTACCCCGCGTGGTGGTCGCCTGGCCGAACTCGTCCTGCGCTCGCGGGAGGAGTGCGTGCTCGGGGGAGCCGCCGATCGACTGCGCCACCCGGCCCCGCCTCCCGCTCACCGAGATGATGGCCGTCTCCAACGGAAAGCCTGATCTATGCCGGCATCGGCGTCGGTGATCCTGGTGGGCTGAAATCCCGAAGCAGTCCCGAGCCGCAAAGTGGAGGGCCAGCGCTCAGCCGGTCTTGGCGGATGCCGAGCCTCGCTGCAGTGTGCGGTACACGGTGGCCGGGACACGGAGAAAGGTGCTGTTTCAGTAGGGGTTCCTCTCGCGGTGATCGCTGGTCAGGAGCGAGGTGCACGGGATGTCGGCCTCTTGAACGGCAAGTGACGCGGTCCGGCCGGCCGACAGGGTGAGCAGACCGTCCCTATCGGGTCGGTGAATGCCTGCCCGCCGCCGCTCAACTGCGCAGTTGCGCGTTGAGCCGTGCGGCCTGTCGCGTGAGGTGGTCGCGTTCGGGGAGGTTGGGCGCTGATCGGGCGGCTTCGGCGTAGAGCCGTGCCGCGGTGACTGGGTCACCGTCACGCTCGTGTAGGTACGCCGCGGCGGCGGTGTGGCGGGGCAGGGCGGGGTCGAGCTCCGCCAGGGCGGCCAGGCCGGCCCGCGGGCCGTCGGCCTCGCCGACCGCGACGGCCCGGTTGAGGCGGGCCACCGGGTTGTCGGTGAGGCGCAGCAGTTCGTCGTACCACTCGACGATCTGCACCCAGTCGGTCTCGGCGGCCGTCTGGGCGTCGGCGTGGAGCGCGGCGATGGCGGCTTGGGCCTGGAACTCGCCCAGTCGGTCGCGGGTGAGGGCTGCCTGGAGCACGTCGACGCCCTCGGCGATCAGGCGGGTGTTCCACAGGCTGCGGTCCTGCTCGGCGAGGGGCACGAGCCTGCCGTCGGGGCCGGTCCGTGCCGGGCGCCGCGCGTGGTGGAGCAGCATGAGCGCGAGCAGGCCCGCGACCTCCTCATGGTGGGTCTTGGCCGCCAGTTGGCGAGTGAGCCGGATCGCCTCGGCGGCCAGGTCGACGTCGCCGGAGTAGCCCTCGTTGAAGACCAGATAGAGCACGCGCAGCACCGTGGCGACGTCACCGGGCTGGTTGAACCGGACGGCCGAGACGGTCCGCTTGGCCCTGCTGATGCGCTGGGCCATGGTCGCCTCCGGCACGAGGTAGGCCTGCGCGATCTGGCGCGTGGTCAGGCCGCCGACCGCGCG
>NZ_JBFAMX010000203.1:0-16683 GCF_040659615.1 Nonomuraea sp. NPDC049784 | reverse complement strand
CCCAGGGGCGGCGGCCTGCCACGTGGGCCGTCGCCCCTTGCGGGCGTCGCCGTACAGGGTGAACTGACTGATCACCAGGAGCGGCGCCGACACGTCCGAGCAGGACTTCTCGCCGTGCAGGATGCGCAGCCCCCACAGCTTCGCGGCGAGCTTGGCGGACGAGGCCGGCGTGTCCGTGTGCGTGACGCCCACCAGCACCAGCAGCCCCGGCTCCTCGATCGCCCCGACCGTGCGCCCGTCGACCACGACCGACGCCGAACTCACTCTCTGCACCACTGCTCGCATGGCAATCCATTCTGGACCAGCGGCGACGATCCGTAGACTCATGCCGAAAGGGGATTTATATGTCGATGATTGTGGAAGTTGTCCGGTCGGGGTTCGTGGAGTCCACGCATCAGGCTCGCATGCTGACCGTGGACGCGGAAGGACGCCCGGTCGCGGCGAGGGGCGCGGTGCACGTTCCCGCGTCACCACGGTCGTCGATGAAGCCGCTTCAGGCGCTCGGCATGCTCCGCGCCGGCCTGGGGCTGGAGGGTGAGTTGCTGGCGCTGGCCTGCGCCTCCCATTCGGGCGAGCCGTTCCACGTGGACGGCGTCAGGAAGATCCTCGTGGGCGCCGGCCTGGAGGAGTCGGCGCTGGGGTGTCCCGAGGACTACCCGTTCGACCGTACGGTGACCGAACGCGGGCGCGTCTGCATGAACTGCTCCGGCAAGCACGCCGCCATGCTGGCCACCTGCGTGCTGAACGACTGGCCCACCGACTCCTATCTCGAGCCCAAGCACCCGCTCCAGCGCGCGATCCGCGAGACGGTGGAGGACCTGACAGGGGAGCGGATCGCGGCCTCCGGAGTGGACGGGTGCGGGGCGCCGCTGTTCTTCGTGTCGATGCTCGGGGTGACCAAGGCGTTCAGGGCGTTCCCCATGTCCTCGCCCGACTCGTACGAACGCAAGATCTTCGACGCCATGAGCACCTACCCCGAGTGGACCTCGGGTACCGACCGGCCGGAGGCCAAGCTCATGCGTGCGCTGCCCGGTCTCATGCTGAAGGCGGGGGCCGAGGCGTTCGACGCGTTCGCGTTCGAGGACGGGCGCGCGGGCACGATCAAGATCGAGGACGGGTCGCAGCGTGCCCGCGTCCCCGTCACGGTCGCTGCCCTGCGCTCGCTGGGCTTGGACGCGCCCGAGCTGGACGAGCTGGCCGCCCCGCCGGTGCTCGGAGGCGGGCGGCCAGTGGGCGAGCTCCGCTTCCGTTAGAGGGTGCGGAATTGGCGGGTGGCGGAGATGGCGCCCGAGGTCGTGGTGGTGAACGTGCGCATCGACCCGGCGAACTTGGACAGGTCCCACTCTGCGGGCCCGTGGTACCAGTACAGGTTGTCGGCCTGGTGGCCGTTGCCGGTGACCGAGGCCACCACCCGCGACCAGTGCTCCACCCCGTCGAAGATCACCGCGTACGGCAGGTAGCGCGAGAACAGCTCCACCCTGTGCTGCTCGGGCACGTCGCCCAGCTCGCCTGAGAACAGGTACTGCCGGAAGCCCATGGTGTGCGCCAGCGCCGTCGAGCCCTTGGCCGTCTTGGCCGGCATGTACTGCCCGCCGACGGCCAGCGCGCCACCCGCGATGACCAGAGCCAGGCCGAGCAGCCCGTACGTGGTGAACCAGGCCAGCGCCACCGTGGCCACCAGCCCGAGGCCGATTAGCACCACGCCGATCGTCGTCCACCTGGTGCGCTCGGTGTCCGGGCGCCGGGCGAACCAGCCCTGCCTGACGACGTCGGCGTAGAGAGCGTCGCGCACCTTGCCCAGGTGGGCGGCGAACGAGCCGGACAGCTGCGACAGCAGCACCGCGTCCCGCCCGTCGAAGATGGCGTCGTACAGGGCGCGCTCGTAGGGCAGCAGCGCGTTGACGGGCGCGTTCGGCAGCCTGACCAGCATCCAGTCGGGCGCGTCGTACGTCTGGCGCTGCTGCTCGTCGATCCGCAGGTAGCCGCGGACCGCGAGGTCCACGATCGTGGCGGTCACGTCGACCACGTCGGCCTGCTCGTCGACCAGCGTGCCGATCTGGCCAGGCCGGACCCCGTCGGGCGGGGAGAAGTGGCCGTTCTGCACCGGATCGACCGAGCCCCGCTCGTGCCCCGCGACCCTGGCGTCGCGCCCGCGCGTCCAGTAGAGCAGGGCGACGCCGCCGAGCAGCAGCACCAGCAGCCCGGCCAGGGCGCCGCCCGTGACGGTGTTGAGCGTGAACGCGGAGGCAAGGGAGAAGCGCTTCTCCAGGATGAGGGCGCCGCCGCTGGACCCCTTGGGATAGCCGACGACCACGGTCAGCGCCTGGCCGGGCCCGATGTTCGCCTGCTCGAAGTCGGCCTCGGTGGCCGAGTGGTCCATGGAGGCCGAGGTGCAGCCGATGGCCGAGGTCAGCTCCCCGGCGAAGCAGGACAGGTTCTGGACCTGCCCCGGGCCGTTCACCTTGACCGTGGCCTTGGCGACCTGCTGATTCCAGCCGTTCACCGCGAACCAGCGCAGCTCCTCGACACCGCCCGAGGTCGTCACCGCTCCCTTGACGTCGTACTCGACCGTCCCGTTGCCCTTCACGGTGAGTACGTCGCCCGCCAGGGTGCCGCCCTTGACGTTCGAGATCTGGTAGACGCGGTCGTTGCCGTCGTCGTACCGCGTCCTGGTGATGAACGTCCGCTTGAGCTCACCCGACGCCCCGCCGATCTTCTCGACCACGTGCAGAGTGCCGTTCTTGCCGAGGGTCATCGTCACCTCGTCCGTGATCCCGGCTCCCGCTGCGTACGCGGGTGCGGCGGTCAACGTCAGAGCGGTGGCCCCAAGTGCGGCCATCGTGAGTCTGATACCCATGGCGGCAAATCGTATCGGTTCGTGACTGTCAATCCAGCGTGATGCTGGTTGCCGCCCGCTGAACGCTCTCCGGCGAGGCGCCCTGGCCGGGGTTCTCGAGGGCGAGCGCCTGGTTCTGCTCGACGAACGGGCGCATGCGCTCCTCGTACCGGTCGAAGGCCGCCAGCGGGTCCCTGCCGAGCTCCTGCGCCAGCACGTACGCCCCCACCAGGGCCAGGCTCGTGCCCTGCCCCGACAGCGGCGAGGCGCAGTAGCCGGCGTCGCCGATCAGCGCGACCCTGCCCTTGGACCAGCGCTCCATCTTGACCTGGGCCATGGCGTCGAAGTAGAAGTCGTCGGCCTTCCACATGGCCTCGAGCAGCTTCGGCACCTCCCAGCCCATTCCCGAGCAGTGCTCCTCGATCAGGCGCTTCTGCTGGTCGACGTCGCGGTAGTCGTAGTCGATCGGATCAGTCGATTGGCCCCAAGCGCCGAAGCCCAGGTTGACCCGCATCACGGCGGTGTCCCGGTCACTGAAGACGGCGCCTCCCGCATCGCCCTCGCGGAACCAGGTCTGCCAGTGGTCCAGGCCGAGGAAGTTGTCGGCGGTGAAGATGGAGACGTACATGCCGAGGTGGCTGAGGAACGGCTCCTCGGGGCCGAAGGCGAGTTTGCGCACGTTGGAGTGGAGGCCGTCGGCGCCGAACACGTAGTCGTAGCGGGCCTGACGGCCGCTCTCGAACGTCACGTCCACGCCGTCGTCGTCCTGGGCGAGGGTGGCGATCGAGTCGCCGTAGACGTACTCGGCGCCTTCGGTGGCGGCCGTGAGGATCGCGGTCAGGTCGTCGCGCATGATCTCGATGTCCGGGCTGTCGAACCGGCCGCCGCTGACCGTCTCCTCGTAGCTGCGCATGAGCTCGTTGCCGTCGCCGTCCACCATGGACATGCCGCGCATGGTGGTCCGCAGGGCCTTGATCTGCTCGATGACGCCCATCTTCGCGACCACGGTCAGCGCGGCGCCCCTGATGTCGATGGCCTGGCCGCCCTTGCGCGGGGCCGGGGCCCGCTCGACGAGCGTCGTCTCGTATCCGTGCCGCCGCAGCCAGTAGGCCAGGACCGGGCCGCCGACACTCGCGCCGGAGATGAGGATCTTCATGATGTGCTCCTGTCTTGTTGACGTCGTACGCTGAATGTACGACGTACGGACAGCACGTCACAAGGGTATGATGGCGAGATCTGTACTAGTACAGGAGGTCGAATGACAGCGCCCTACGCCCGGATCGTCGCCGATATCAAGCGCCGCATAGCCGACGGCAAGCTGCGCCCGGGCGACAGGGTGCCCTCCACCAGGCAGCTCGCCAGGGACTGGCAGGTCGCGCTGGCCACCGCCGCCAAGGCGCTCGCGCTCCTGGCCCAGGAGGGTGTGGTGGTCGCGGAGCCGCGGGTGGGCACGATCGTGGCGGAACCTCGCGGGGGCCAGGCAGCCACTCGGCGTCCGGATATTTCCGGAAACGATCTGACTCGGGACCGCATCGTGCGGGCGGCCATCGAGATCGCCGACGCCGAGGGGCTTCCCGAGCTCACCATGCGCGGCGTCGCCGACCGGCTCGGCATGGCCACCATGTCCCTCTACCGTCATGTGGGCGGCAAGGATGACCTGGTCCTGCTGATGGTCGAAGCCGTCATCGACGAGTTCCCGTTGCCGGAGGAGCCCCTGGACGGGTGGCGGGCCAGGCTGGAGGCGTCAGCCCGCCTTCAGTGGGCCGGCTACCGTGCGCACCCGTGGATGTCCGGCGTCACGTCGCTGACCAGGCCGCTGCCCTCGGCCAGCCTGCTCAGGCACACGGAATGGGCCATGGCGGCGCTGGAGGGCACGAGGCTCGACGCCACGGCCAAGATGCACGTGCACACCCTGGTCTACAGCTATGTGCAGGGCATCGCGGCCAACATCGAGCTGGAGCAGCGCGCCCAGGCCGCCACAGGGGTCACCGCCGACGAGTGGATGGCCGAGCAGGAGGAGCACCTGCGTTGGATCGCCGAGTCGAACGAGTATCCGGCCTTCATCGGGGTCGTGGACGAGCTCGGCGGCGACTTCGACCTCGACCTTGACCGGCTCTTCGAGTTCGGGCTCGGCCCGCTGCTCGACGGCCTCGCAAAAGTGATCGACTAGCCGACTTCCCCCACCCTGCGGCGGGGCGAAGGAGCGCAGGCCAGCCCCACCGATGGGGGTCAGCCGGAGATCTGGATGCGCAGCCGGCGGAAGCCGCGCCCCTTGCTCTCGATCTTGGCGACCTTGATGTGGCCGATCTGCTTGGTGGAGGCCACGTGGGTGCCGCCGTCGGCCTGGGTGTCGAGGCCCACGATGTCGACGATGCGCACGTCCTGCACGGTTTCCGGCACGAGGTTGGTGGCCGTGCGGATGATGTCGGGGATCTCGAACGCCTCCTTGCGGGGCAGGACGCGTACGTCGATGCGCCGGTCGGCGGCGATCTCGGCGTTGCACGCGTCCTCGACGGCCTCCTTGAACCCGGGAGGCACCTCCGGAAGGTTGAAGTCCATCCGCGCGCTGAGCTCGTCCATGTTGCCGCCGGTGACGAGACAGCCGTAGTCCCTGAACACGACCCCGCACAGCACGTGAAGCCCCGAGTGCGTACGCATGAGAGCCGAGCGGCGCGCGTCGGCCACCGCCGCCTGGACCACGGTGCCCGCGGGCGGGATCGGGTCGCCCTCGGCCGGGATCAGGTAGAGGTCGTCGCCCTTGCGCGCCCCCACGATGCGGGTCTCCACGCCCTGCCAGATCAGAACCCCGTGATCCGCCGGCTGACCGCCGCCACCTGGATAGAATGCCGACCTGCTCAGCACGATCCCGTCAGGCGCCGCGTCCAGCACGACGGCTTCGAAGTCGCGTAGGACCTGGTCAGACAGTTCCAGCCGTTGTGTGCGCCCGTGGAGGTCGTTGGTCATGTCGGCAGCCTAGTGCCCCGAGGTGATAATGCGTGGCCTGAGGCTCATCGCGCCGTTCGTCGTGATGGCGGCGCTGGTGCAGGGGTGCGCCGGTGAAGAGCGAGCCGTGCCCTCGCCCAAGCCGGTGATGATGTTCGTCGGCGACAGCTTCACCGTGGGGTCGGGGCCGGTGCCCCGGTGGGAGACATACGCGTCGGAGGCCGCGCGGCGCCTGGGCTTCCAGTCGGTCATCGCCGGTGCGGGCGGGACGGGCTATCTCAACACAGGCAGAGTGGGGCGTACGTTCCAGCGCTCGTTCGAGGTGGAACTGGCCTGGCGCCCGGCCCCCGACCTGCTGGTCATCTCCGGCGGCCACAACGACGGACGCTGGAGCCCGGCGCGGGTGGGGCACGCCGCCGCGCGGCTGCTGGAGGAGGTGCGTGGGCGCTGGCCGCACACGAAGATCGTCATGGTTGGGCCGATCTGGCTGGCCGGCGCGCCCAGGAGGGCCTACGACGTGCGCGACGAGCTGGCGAAGGTGGCCAGGCGGGAGGACGTGACGTTCCTCGACCCTCTGCGCCGGCGCTGGCCCGCTGAGGCGATCCTGCCCGACGGCGTGCATCCCACGCTCGTCGGGCACGAGAGCCTCGCCGCCTGGCTGACGGGCGAGCTGGCCTGATCACCAGGGGCCGTAGGGCCCGCTGTTCCCCCGGCCCATGCCCTTCACGGCCGGCTTGACGTCCACGATGTAGATCGTGGCCGCGATGACCGCCAGGATCGAGAAGAAGCCCAGGGCGCTCATGCCGATGAAGCCCATGCCGCCGACGAAGAGGAAGTCGGTGAGGTAGCTCCACGCGCCCGCGGCGGAGAACAGCGTCGCCAGCCCGAGGATCAGCAGCCAGATGTTCTTCTGCAGCTTGCCCGCCGAGACGAACGCGCCAGTCGGCACCCGGAGCGCGTGCACGAGCGAGTAGACCGACATGCCGAAGATGACGGCGGCGAGCACCAGGAAGAGGAGGTTGAGAACACCGTTGATCAAGTTCATGTTTGTTGGCTCCGCACAACGCCGCGATGAAATCGGCTTCAGCCTAATAGCCAGCCCCGACAGGAGGGCACCCCAAAGCGGAAAGCCCGCCTCCGAAGGAAGCGGGCTCTCCGGTCGGGTCAGGCCCTGGTCTTGGTGGTGCGGGGCTTCCTGGCCGACGTCACGGGCTTGGTGACGGGCGGCCCGGCGGCCTCGGACACCTCTTCGAGCTCGAGCGCGGCGCTGCCGCTGGCCTTGCTGACGATCCTGCGGCCACGCGTGGCGAAGTCCTCGTAGACCTCGGTGGCCCTGTTGGTGATCTGGTCGGCGTACTCGCGGGCCTTCTCGGGGAAGTCCTTGGCGAGGCCCTCGGCCTTGTCGGCGTACGCGCGGGCGCGCACCGGCAGCTCCTTGGCGAGCTCGGTGCGGCGCGACTGCAGCTTCTGCAGCTGCTCAGGCAGCTCGCGCAGCTTCTCCACGGCGTAGTCGCCGACGCCCGCGACGGCGTAGAACGGCTTGGACTCGGTGAGCTTCTTTACCTCGGTTGCGAGCGTCATGGGTTAACCTTCCTTGGTTTCCTGGGTGACGTTGCCGTTGCCGGAGGGCGCCGCATAGGGCTCAAGAGCGGCGAGAAACTCCTCCGGCAGCGGTTCGTCGTCCGATGCGGAGCCGCGCCGAGGGCGAGCATTCTGGGAGGTCTGCTCGCCTTCGGCGCGCGTCTCCTTACGGAACGACTCATAGATATCAATCAGCACCTGGCGTTGCCGCTCGGTGAGATGCGTGTCGGCCCTTATTGCCGTGATGACGTCACTTGGCGGCTCTCGGTCCTCGATGAGGCCCGCCTGCACATAGAGCGCCTGCGAGGAGATGCGCAGACCTTTGGCGATCTGGTTGAGGATCTCCGCGCTCGGCTTGCGCAGCCCGCGCTCGATCTGGCTCAGGTAGGGATTGGAGACCCCTGCCGCCTCCGCCAGCTGCCGCAGCGAGATCTTCGCCTGCTGCCGCTGGTCGCGGATGTATTCGCCGATCGAACCGACTTTGGGTAGTGCCATGCCCCATAGTCTGCCCCGTCCTGCTTGCAATTGCAAGCAGGACGGTTAACGGCAGCAAGCATCAGAGCTGGAAGACCCACAGGAAAGGCGTCGTGGTGACCAATGCCACAGAGAGCGCGATGTATGCGTAGCGCACCGACGCGGCCAGCTCGGGCCCCGGCTTGATCAGGCGGTCGACCCTGGCCATGACGTTGTGGGCGTGCACGCCCATCATCCCGTGGGGGGTTGGCATGGCGCCTGCCGTACCGAACCTGAGCAGTGCCGTCGCCAGCCTGCGCGGCGAGCAGTAGCGCCGGGCGCGGTCGTCGGCGGCCATCTCGATGAGCAGCTCCACCTGCGCCTGCGCGTCGGCCACCACCTTCGACCAGGGCAGCGCCCTGCCAAGCGCGGCGAACGGCAGCAGCACCAGGTCGTGCCGCTCGCGCACATGCGCGGCCTCGTGCGCGAGCACGGCCGCGAGCTCGTCCTCCGACAGCAGCCTGAGCGCGCCCGCGCTCACCACGACCTGCGAACGCAGGCCGGGCACGCAGTACGCCGCGGCGCCGGGGTGGTCGAGCACCCGCACTCCGGGCACGCCGGGATCGTCGTGGGAGATCAGCGCGAGCAGCATGCGGTGCCGCCGCCGCGCCCGCAGCGCCTGCACACCCGCGGTGAGGAGCACCGCGACGAGCACGGTCAGCGCGGTGAGCCCCGCGATCAGGGCCAGCACGTGCAGCGGGTCCCACGCCTCCAACGGCCGCTCCCCCTGCGCGAACGCGATCAGCCCGGGCAGCACCCCCACGCCGTACGGCTGGACCGCGTAGGCGAGCATGGCGCCGGTGGTGGCCAGGCCCCAGGCAACGCCCAGGGACTGCCAGACGATGATGGCCAGTCGTGGAGCACGTGAGGTCCACCGGGCCGTGGTGAAACGCCAGGAGCCGCCCGCGCACGCCATGGCGAGCGCTGCCAGCACCGCTGCCGTGATCACTCTTCCTCCAGCTCCGTAAGGGCTCTTCGCAGGATCTCCGCCTCCGAGCCCGACACGGCCTGGGCGAAGCGAGTCAGAGCGGCCGATCGGTCGCCCGTCATGTCCAAGGCTTCAAGCATAAGCTCGGCGATGTACGCGTCGCGGCTTTCGGCGGGTTGATATCTCCATGCCCGGCCGTCGCGGGTGCGCTGGAGGAAGCCCTTGCGGGTGAGGCGGTCGAGCACGGTCATCACCGTGGTGGGGGCAAGATCGCGGTCGGCTATCAGTCTGCCGACCTCGCGGGCGGTCAGCGCGCTGCTCTCCGCCCAGAGGATGTCCATGATGCTGCGCTCAAGCTCGCCAAGACCCTTCACGCCCTTCAGGGTAGCTCTACAACCTGTCGAGCTGGCATTTGGGGAGTGTGAACCCCGCCACGTCGGATGAACCGTTGTGCCATACCCCGCGTATCTCCAGGCATGCGTTGGAGCACGGCAATTGTGGCGCTGCTAGGGCTGGTGCTGGCGGCGGGATGCGCGGCGGCCGCGGACACGTCCGTGGACCACGTCCAGGCGGACGTGGTCTTCAGCCAGGAGATGATCACGCATCACCAGCAGACGATCCAGCTGGCCGAGGTGGCGGCCGAGCGAGGCAAGAGCTCGTACGTGCGCGACCTGAGCAAGAAGCTCATCGCGGAGGAGAAGGCGGACATCGAGATGATGTCGTCGTGGCTGCGCTCCTGGAAGGAGCCGCTGCCGCCGGAGCCGACCACCCAGATGGGCTCGGAGCTGAGGGCCGGACCAGATTTCGACCGGCAGTGGCTGAAGGAGCTGACCGGGCACCTGGAGCACGGCGTACAGATGGCCGAGGCCGTCAGTAAGGCGGGCAAGCACGGGCCCACGCTGGAGCTGGCCGGCAAGGTCATCCAGGCGCAGAAGGCCGAGCTGGCCGACATCGCCGAGCACGCGGGCTGAGCCATGGCGAGGACGTATCCCCTCGACCGCCCGACCACGGCGAGGTACGCGCCCCACCTGCTGACCGAGCTCCTCTTCTTCGGCATCGGCCTCCTGGTGTTCTGGGCCCTGGCTGCCGTGGATCCGCTGCCCGGTGCGATCCCGTGGGCAGCCCGCGCCCGGCTGCTGGCCACCGTGACCGCGGTCCACATGGTCCTCGGGGCCTTCCTGCTGCTCGGGCCCGCGGTCGCGCCGGACTGGCTCTCCCTCGTGGTCCCGTCCGGCGCGCCGGACGTCCTCGCCGACCAGCGCCTGGCAGGGGCGGTGTCCATGCTCCTCCCGCTGCCGGCGCTCGCCCTGCTGGCCGTACGCATGACGCGGGTGTTGGCAAGAGACGGCCGATGATGACACTCTCGGTGAGGTGACTCCTCCGTTCCCTGATGGGAGCGGCTTCTCGCTAAGCCGCTTGCGCAGCGTCGCGAAGGGCAAGCCCTGCCCTGAGGATGTTGATCGCGGCGTTCACGTCGGCGTGCGCGCTGTGCTGGCACGCCGTACATCGGAACACGGCTTGGCTGAGGCGGTTCTCCGCAGCGCAGTGCCTGCATCGGGCGCAGGTGCGGGAGGTGTTGGCGGGGTTCACCGCGATCAGCTTTCGACCGGCACTTTCAGCCTTGTGCGCGAGGACCCTCAGGAACACCCCCCAACCCGCATCCAGGATGCTTCGGTTGAGCCCGGATTTGGCGGCCACATTGCGGCCGGGCTGCTCGATCGTGCCGTACGCCGAGCGGGTCATGTTCGCGATCCGCAGGTCCTCATGCGCGATCACGTCATAGCTGCGGACCAGGGCGAGCGCGGCCTTGTGCCCCCCGTCCAAGCGTTGACGCCGCACCTTGGCATACAGCGTGGCAACTCGTGCCACGGCTTTGCGGCGGCGCTTGCTCCCTCGTTTCTTGCGGGCAAGGTCCCGCTGCGCAATCGCGAGCCGGTCGGCGGTGGCGGCCAGGTGGCGAGGGTTGTCCAGGTGCTCGCCGTCGCTGGTGGTGACCAGCCGGGCCACACCGAGGTCCACGCCGACGGCTGCGCCGGTGGCCGGGAGGGGTTCGGCGGGCACGTCATCGCACGACAAGACCACGTACCAGCGGCTGCCCTCCCGCTTGACGCTGATCGTCTTTACCTTGCCCTTGGCGGGCCGGTGCTGGTGGACGCGTACGTGCCCGACGCCCTGAAGACGGACGAACGTCGCCGACGGGTGCTCGGGCTGGGAACCCCAGCGGCAGCCGTCGCCGTCTTTGGGCCACTCCACCGTGTCGAACCAGCCGCGCCCCTTGAAGCGGGGGAAGCCCGGCGTGCGGCCCTCGCGGACCCGCGTGAAGAACGCCGTGAATGCCTTGTCCAAGCGGCGCAGGGTGGCTTGCTGGGACGAGAACGACCACCGGCCCTGCCCATCGGGGTCGTCGATGCGGATGTGTTTCAACTCGCCGGACTGGTCGCCGTAGCGAATGGTTACGCCCGCCATGCGGTAGGCCGTGCGCCGATGCTCCAGAGCGGCGTTGTACAACTGCCGTTGGTCCTCCAGGCATGCCGCGAGCGCGGCGGCCTGCTTGCTGGTGGGGCGCAGCAGAAACTTGAACGATCTACGCATACCCACCTCCCACGCTGTGTAACGAGACCACCACGCTATCGGCATGCGCCGACAAAATCTGGAGGGAGGGAGCGCGGACTTCCCCGCAAGCTGAATCAGGCGGTCCCCTTCGCGCGAATTTGATGGAGATCACGCTGGTGCGAGGCGACATCACCGAGCAGCGCGCCGACGCCGTCGTCAACGCCGCCAACTCCTCCCTAATGGGCGGCGGGGGCGTGGACGGCGCCATTCACCGCCGCGGCGGGCCGGAGATCCTCGAGGAGTGCAGGAAGCTGCGAGCCGGCCATTACGGCAAGGGCCTGCCCACTGGACAGGCGGTCGCCACGACGGCCGGGCGGCTGCCCGCGAAGTGGGTGATCCACACGGTCGGGCCGGTTCACTCCAGGTCGGAGGACCGTTCGGAGCTGCTGGCCGCCTGCTATCGGGAGTCGCTGCGGGTGGCCGACTCGCTGGGGGCCAAATCGGTGGCCTTTCCCGCGATCTCGACCGGGATCTACGGCTGGCCCATGGACGACGCCGCGCGGATCGCCCTTGACGCGGTGCGGCAGGCGGACACGTCCGTGGAGGACGTCCGCTTCGTGCTGTTCGACAGCGCGGCCTACGCCGTGTTCGAGGCACACCTCTGACGGCGGCGCTTCAGCGAGGATCGACGGCCGACCAGGGGAGGGTCAGCTCGCCGAGCCGCCACCTGGCCGGTCCGCCCAGCGGCGGGCGCAGGGGCACCGGCCACGACGTGGACAGCACCCGCACGGAGGCCAGCCACCGCTGCCGCAGCCCATGAGCCCCATACGGCGCGCTCATCGCCCAGGCGTGGTCGAAGTCGCTCAGGAACGCATGAATCCGCTCACCCGGCACGTTCCGGTGAATGAGGGTCTTCGGCAGGCGGTCGGCCAGGTCCGAAGGCCGCTCGAAGGCATCGAAACGGGCCGAGAACGTGATCGTCCGGGGCCCTTCCGGAGACAGCCCCGCCCAGATCGCCCGCCGCCCGTTCTCGGACGACGTCCCCTCGACCAGGACGCCGCCCGGAGCCAGCCCACCCCTGAGCACGTCCCAGTAATGCCACGCCTCGGCCTCGCCGTACTGCCTGAGGACGTTGAAGGCCCGCACCAGCGTCGGCGGGCGCGAGACGGGCAGCTCGAAGCCGCCCAGCCGGAAGCTCAACCCCTCCCTCTCGTACGGCTTCGCCACCGCCACCCTGGCCGGGTCGATCTCGATCCCGACCACCTCGACCTCCGGCGCCACCCTGCGCAGCCGGGTGAACAGCTCCAGCGTCGTGGTGTGCGACGCCCCGTACCCGAGATCCACCACGAGCGGCCTTTCGGCGGCCCGCAGCAGCGGGCCGTGCACGGCGACGACCCACCGGTCGGAGCGCCTCAGCCGGTTGTGCCCGGTGGTGCCCCGGGTGATCGTGCCGACCGGTGATACGTGACCTGTCCAGCGGCGCCGCCCATCTGGCGGGGCGCCCCCGGCTCTGGCCGGTCTATCCACTGACGCGGTGCACCTTGTGCTGGGCGGCCTGGGCTCTCGGGCGGATGATCATGCGGTCGATGTTCACGTGGGCAGGGCGGGTCACGCACCAGGTGATCGCGTCGGCCACGTCATCCGAGCTCAGCGGGTCGGGCACGCCCGCGTAGACCCGCGCCGCGGCCGCCTCGTCCCCGCGGAACCGGGTGACCGCGAACCCCTCGCTCTTCACCATGCCCGGCGCGATCTCCACGACCCGCACCGGCTCCCCGACCAGCTCCAGGCGGAGCGTCTCGACCATGGACGTCTGGGCGTGCTTGGCCGCGCAGTAGCCGCCCCCGCCTTCGTACGACACCAGGCCCGCCGTCGAGGTCACCATCACCAGCACGCCGTCGCCCGACTCGATGAGCTTGGGAACGAGCGCCTTGGTCATGCGCAGGGAGCCGAGCACGTTCACGTCGTACATGCGCTGCCAGTCGTCCAGGTGGGCCTCCGCCACCGATTCGAGGCCGAGGGCGCCACCGGCGTTGTTGACCAGCACGTCGCAGCGCTCGAGCGAGTCCACCAGGGCGTCGACCGACTCCTGGGTGGTCACATCCAGCTCCACAGGTCTGATCGAGGACACGTCCGCGGCCAGCTTGTCCAGCCGCTCGCGCCGCCGCGCTCCCGCCACCACCTCGAAACCCTCGGCGGCGAGCCTTCGCGCGGTCGCCTCTCCGATCCCACTGCTCGCCCCGGTCACCACAGCCGTTCTCCGCATGCCCTTCATCCTGCCAGCCGCCCGCCACCGCACCACTCCCCGGCTCCGCGTCCCCCGCGTCCGGCACCGGGAAGTCGCGCCCCAAGCGTCGGGTGGCGCCTCCTCAAAAGGGCCCCTCCCGGTCGTAGAGGCGGGTTCACGGCGCACCAAACACCCGGTTATGACCCAATGTCGGGAATGTCGCAAAAATATGGATGGTTATATCCAGCTTGGAGGTGGTGTCTAGTGAGGCGACGACGGGTGAGCCGGGTCGCGACCATCAGCATGCACACGTCGCCCCTGGACCAGCCCGGAACGGGCGACGCCGGAGGCATGAACGTGTACATCGTCGAGTCCGCCAAAAGGCTCGCTCAGCTCGGCGTGGAGGTGGAGATCTTCACCCGGGCCACCGCCCGCGACCTCCCGCCCGTGGCCGAGCTCGCCCCGGGCGTCCTCGTACGGCACCTCACCGCGGGCCCGTACGAGGAGATGAACAGGAGCGACCTCCCAGGCCAGCTCTGCGCGTTCCTGTCCGGGGTGCTGCGCACCGAGGCCATGTACGACCCGGGCCGCTACGACCTCATCCACTCCCACTACTGGCTGTCCGGCCAGGTCGGCTGGCTGGCCAAGGAGCGCTGGGGCGTGCCGCTCGTGCACACCATGCACACCATGGCCAAGGTCAAGAACCTCCTGCTCGCCGAGGGCGACAAGCCGGAGCCCCAGGCCCGTGTGGTCGGCGAGCAGCAGGTCGTGGACATCGCCGACCGCCTGGTGGCCAACACCGTCGACGAGGCGCGTGAGCTCATCGACCTGTACGGCGCAGACGAGGGGCGCGTCGCCGTCGTGAACCCCGGCGTCAACCTCACCGTCTTCCAACCCGCCTCACAGGGCGCCGCCCGCCGCCGGCTCGGCCTGCCGCAGGACGCGCACGTGCTCCTCTTCGTCGGCCGGATCCAGCCGCTCAAAGCCCCGGACGTGCTGCTCCGCGCCGCCTCCAGGATGCTCATCGACGACCCGTCGCTCCGCGACCGCCTGGTCGTGGCCTGCGTCGGCGGTCCGTCGGGCAACGGCCTGGCCAGACCGTCCCTCCTCGCCGAACTGGCCACCGAACTCGGCATCTCGGACGTCGTCCGCCTCGTGCCCCCGGCCCCGCAGGAGGAACTGGCCGACTGGTACCGGGCGGCCTCCGTGACGGTCGTGCCCTCGTACAGCGAGTCGTTCGGCCTCGTCGCGCTGGAGTCCCAGGCCTGCGGCACCCCCGTCGCGGCCGCCGCCGTGGGCGGGCTGCGCACCGCCGTACGGGATGGGGTGTCCGGCCTGCTCGTGAACGGCCACGACCCGGCGGAATGGGCGCTGGCACTGCGCCGTTTCGTCACCTCGCCCGGGTGGCGCGACTCGCTGTCGGAGGGCGCCCGCACGCATGCGGCCGCGTTCGGCTGGCAGGCGACCGCGTCCCGGTTGACGGAGGTGTACGCGGCCGCCGTCGCGCACTTGCACAAGACGCCCGTCGCCCTGAACTTCTAGCTCCGTACTTTTGTTCTGGCGGCCTTCTATCCTGTCGGCATGCGCGATGTCGTCGAAGCCGCGCTCAAGGCCGCGGACGTCTCCTACGACGAGCCGCGGCCGGGGGCGTTCCTGGTCAAACTGCCCGGCCAGCACAAGCTCGCCACCATGACGTGGTTGATCGTGGGGGAGCAGGCACTGCACGTCGAGGCGTTCTTCTGCCGCCAGCCCGACGAGAACCACACCGAGTTCTATCGCTGGCTGCTCGGCAAGAACGGTTCGATGTACGGGGTGCACTTCTCGCTCGACCCCGTCGGGGACGTGTACCTGGTGGGACGGGTGCCGCTGGCCGCCGTCTCGCAGGACGAGGTGGACCGGTTGCTGGGGTGCGTGCTGACGTACTCGGACGAGTGGTTCGACCGGGCGCTGGAGCTGGGGTTCGCGTCGTCGATCAGGCGGGAGTGGGAGTGGCGGGCCAAACGAGGGGAGTCCCTCGCCAACCTGCAGGCGTTCGCCCGCTTCGCCGATCCGGAGCGTTGACGGTTCGATCCACAGAACGCCGCGGACTCCCGGAACCATAGGATTGGCCGCATGGCGACTTTGGTGCTGCTAAGGCACGGCGAGAGTGACTGGAACGCGAAGGGCCTGTTCACCGGCTGGGTGGACGTGAGCCTCTCGGCCAAGGGCGAGGACGAGGCCCGCCGCGGCGGCAAGCTCATCCACGAGTCCGGACTGCGCCCGGACGTCGTCCACACCAGCTTGCTGACCAGGGCCATCCAGACGGCCCAGCTGGCGTTGGGGGAGGCTGATCTGCTCTGGCTCCCGGTCAAGCGGAGCTGGCGCCTCAACGAGCGCCACTACGGCGCCCTTCAGGGCAAGAACAAGGCGCAGACGCGCGAGGAGTTCGGCGACGAGCAGTTCATGCTGTGGCGCCGCTCGTACGACGTGCCGCCGCCCCCGATCGCGGACGACGACGAGTACTCCCAGGCCGGCGACCCCCGCTACGCCCTCCTCCCCCCGGAGCTGATGCCCCGCACGGAGTGCCTGAAGGACGTGGTCGACCGCATGCTCCCGTACTGGTACGACCAGATCGTCCCAGACCTGGCAGCGGGCCGCACGGTCCTGGTGGCGGCTCACGGCAACTCCCTGAGGGCCCTGGTCAAGCACCTGGACGGCGTCAGCGACGAGGAGATCGCGGGGCTGAACATCCCGACGGGCATCCCTCTGCTGTACGAGCTGGACGCGGACTTCCAGCCCCGCAAGGCCGGCGGCGAATACCTGGACCCGGAGGCCGCCAAGACCGCCATCGAGGCAGTCGCCAACCAGGGCCGCTGACCCAAAAGCACGGCCTTCCACTCATCGGCGCTTCGCGCCCAGGGTTCCAGACAGCGCCTCCCAGGAGGGGCAAGCCCCCCTTCGCCCCCCCAAGGCGCGGTCTACGCAGGTGTGCGCTTCGCGCAAGGGGCTCAGGCTGTGTCGTGTGGGGGGGGGGGGGGGGGGCTCCACTGCGGGGGGGGCGGGGCGGGGGTGGGGCGGCAGGGACCCCCGCGGCGGGCCGACGCCGAGGGACGGCAGCGAGAAGGC